>NZ_BAACAP010000200.1:0-76471 GCF_045865695.1 Scytonema hankhaensis NUACC26 | reverse complement strand
TTAACAGAGCACCCACAGATTTTTGCTCCCAATAAAACACCAAATCCATCACAAAACACTAAATCGGATTTGTTCATAAAATCCTTGTACCAAGGCAGATCGTAAGCAAAGTTCATTCCCCGAACATTTAAATGACCTATGGTTGTTTTCTTCCGAAGTTTTGCTGCCTGTACAATGTAATCAATCAATTCATAGACTTTCACTTTATGAAATCTCGTCCCAAGTAAGACGACTTCATCAAATTTTTTCATTCCCACTTCATCAAATTTCTTCATTGAGATATACCCTTTGTCAGTAGCCATCACGAACGGAGTCCACTAGAACACATGAAAATGTTTCTTCCCTGACCCCTATTTAACTGCTTGAAGATATTCGTTATATCGACCATTCATCTCAAAAACCCGAGGGAGTTGAGTCATCTCAAAAATGATTTTTAACTGAGGTGAAACAGAACAAATCCTCAAGCACTTCCCTAAGCGTTGAGCCAACTTTACTCCAGATACTAACGCCATTAATCCAGCGCTATCTATGGATTCTACTTGCTCTAAATCTACTAGTAAGGTAGAGCAATAGTCATGTGATAAGGCTATTGTCAGTTCCCGTTCAAAGTCCAATGCATCGATCGCATTTAGAGAGTGTTGGGGTTGAGTAGTTGTAATCGTTAAGTTGACAAGTGTGTTTTCCATAATTTGAATTTAGAGGATAAGGGTAGAACTTATACCAATTTTCCAAATGATTGCTACATACGATCCCCCATTATCCACGCCCTTACGGGTTCGCCACTCCTCTACGAAAGGAAACCTTTCTACAAGGGTGGACTCACCACTTGCTTCAAGTCGCTTAACTCGGATGCCAGTTCCGGTAGTCGTGGGACCGCCTTCAGCACTGGCGTGGGCTAGGGGGGATCTCAATCTGTTGCTTTAATATAGAGAATTGGTATTACTCCTTTCCCGGTACAAAATTACCGATCTCGATCCTTGGCGTTCTTGGCGTCTTGGCGTTTTTTTAATAGGTAATCATAAGCGCGGTAAGGGAGTAAGAGTAAGGGCTTTAGCTTGCAAGTTTCTTCACCGTTTCGGTGCTCTATCGAATGCTTTTGCTATAGCATTCCAAGCCAATTTGCGTTTGAGGTTTGAGTCTAGTAGTAAAGGACGTACTGGTTTACCATCTGAGCGGGGAAGAAACTGTGAATACCAGGTGTATTTGTCGGTTAATCCCCAAGTTAAAACTTCAATAACTGCTCGTTCGTCTAACACGGTTGAAAGGTAGTCTTCATAACAGGCAGCAACAATCCGATCGCGCCGAGCGAGATCCGCAGGTAAGTTTCGATCTCCTACATCTAGTTCAGTCACGAGAATTTTCAAACCGAGGCTAGCAACATCATTAAGAAACTTCCTGAATTTATTAGCATTAAAACGGGTCTCACCACCCCTTAAATGAGATTGGATACCTAAAGCATGAATTGGTGTTCCTTTAGATTTCAAACGCTCTAGTAATTTCAGAACCAGAGTTCTTTTGGCTTCTTGGTGGGGAATATCATACTCTAGGTCATTTTCGTTGTAGACTAACATTGCTTTGGAATCGACACCAGCAGCCACTTGATAAGCAAGTTCTATATAATTTGGACCTAAATGCTCTAACCACGGACTTCGTCGCCAGCCTCCAGGGAGTTCATCATTTGGTTCGATCGCCTCATTAACGACATCCCAAGCACGGATCTGACCTGCGTAGCGTTTAGTTACAGTTGTAATATGTTCCACCAAAAATTTTTCTGCATTTTGGGGGTTAACAACCTCTTTAAACCACTGAGGCAACTGCTGATGCCAGACTAAAGTATGTCCGCGAAACAACATACCATTGCGTTGTGCAAATTGAGCTAACCAATCTGATTTGGCAAAGTCAAACTTATCTGGAGAAGGGCGCAGAGCATCCCACTTCAACTCGTTTTCTGGCACTAGAATGCCGCACTCACGCACAAAGTTTGTCTCCAAGTTCTTGTCTGACAATAGAAAATCCTGCATGGAAGCTGCCCCATAAATTAATCCCTTCGCCGCAGCACGCTTTTTTAAGGGAGCTAAACCAGCCACTCTAAAATCTCTGTTTCGATTATCAACTGCTTGGCTGTGGGACATTATTAATTTGTCTTTTCCTACTATAATGGCGGTTGCCCCAGCCAAGCCCGACAGACTAATGTACAAAAAACGACGCCTGTTTACTGACAAGTTTTTGAACATACAGATATATAAATTCAATGAAAGCTAGGGGATTGTAAACCCCTGTTTTATGGCCCTTTGTTTATTGAAATGGACTGAAATTAAGACGCATTGGGCAGTGAGTCCTTTTGGGAGGACTTAGGCTATGAAACTCTAAATTATTTCCTTCCTGGCAGTTCTTGAAAACTGCTGTCAATTCAAATAAACTGAGTTTTTGGCGGTTCTAACTACCTTTGTACCCGCCCATTCTTGCATATCTGTTAGTAAACTCACTTACACAAGGATTCCCTTGAAGATGAATGGTTCCTACTGCTTGCTGCCCTAGTTCTGAGGGCGCTGCTGATACCTTATAGGTACAATTATCCTGCTTTTGAATGTGATACCATTTCGTTTCCTGACACCGGTCGCACCAAAATGCTTCTAACCATTCATCCTTTAAAGAAATTCTAGTCTCAGGCATTACCATTATTTGGGCATTCTGTTGGCTGACTTCTTGTTTCTGGAGTAATACTGTGTCGCTAGCAAACAACGAATGCTTTCGACTCACACTATGAAGATAGTCTCCATGAATTGGACAGTATATAGCCCGTCGCTTTGAACGTTTTCTGTTTCGGTCACACCTTCTATGCAAATTGACCTCCTTATATTGGTAGATACAGTATAAACAACAAGAAGGTTACGTTAAGGGGACTGAGATCGAGAAGACCATCAAAGCCCAACTTGGCGTCTCAATAATTAGCTATTTAATGACGTTATACCAATTCTCTATGAAGCTCCACATTATTTTTACCCCAGACATCCTCCCCTTATCAAGGGGAGTTGCCGTAGACAGTGGGGTTCTTTGTATGCATCTTCATAGGAAAACGGTATTAGATAAGCAATTTAGCTAAATATAGTCTAAAAACTCTTATCCTAATAACTGCTTAAAAAATTTGTCGCTTACATCTTAAAAAGAGTGATGAGTTGGCTCTTTGGCTGCCACAGAATAGAGATTTCTCTAAAAGGGCTGACAGGACCAGCGTCCAACACTTTTCTTGGACTTATTAGGTTTCTGCGATCATATTACAGTGTTGTTAAATTTTCAGCAAGTTTTAATTCTGTAATTAATCATATAGCATTTGAATATCTAGAAATCAACTACGTTTAACTTAATTTATTATCATTTTCTGAAAAATTAATGTTATAAGCATCTGTTTTTATTAATTTTTTTTTCAGCCAAGGTAGGAAAAGTAGGATAATTAGCAAAAATAAGGGTAACCGTTCAGGGGGGTGATTGGTTGAACTACAGATAGCCCATCCTTACACCACTGCACAAAGTCAAAGCCATTTTTTCAGGCAGCATTGTTTACCAGTATGTCTAACTTACCGAAACGATCTAGTGTTTTCCGAAAGAGGCTGCGAACGTCTTCAATTTCTCTGACGTTGACTTGTACAGCGATTGCCTCTGAACCACTTGCCTCGATCGCTGAGATAACTTCCTCCTCCTTATCCTGATGTCCGGCATAGGTGACGACCACTTTTGCTCCATCGCGTCCTAAACGTTCGGCGATGGCTCTTCCAATCCCGTGTGATGAACCCGTGACAATAGCGACTTTTCCTTGCAAAGGTGACATAGCATTTGCTGCCTAATAACAGATGATGGTTAAACAATTTCCACGATAAACAGAATAGTAACTTTTTTGGAAGTACTTACTTTTTCAGGCGAGAATGGGTGTGATTCTTCTTGCCCCAGAACGTTCGGCTATAGAAATCGAGTGGGTTGTTGATACAGGGTTTGAAGGTTCTTAACCTTACTCCATCAATATAGTAAAATCCAGAAAAAAACAAAGGTACTAGCCAATGAATATTTCTCTAAATCCCGAACAGGAGGAATTCATAAAAACCCAAATTGAAAAAGGTAAATATACCAATGCTTCTAAGGTGATTAGTGCTGCTTTTAAACTATTAGAAGAAAATATTCGACAGCAAGAAGAATTGCATCAAAAGAATAATGGAAATCATAAGCTTCTAGATGATTTGGATGGTACTCTCATACAAGATTTTATGAAAATCAGTGAATCTGTACTGAATGAATATTGGCTTGATAAAGAGGAAATCGATTGTAGCTTCTGCTCTACAATGAACATAGGAATTTAGCAGCTTATAATAAGGGATTATGTATGTCCTACCCTATACTCAGTCGCCAAGAAATCGTCCGACGTGGAAAGGAACTTTATGAGAGGAGTATCCGTGCCAAAGTTGAGACGGAAGAGAACATTGGTAAAATTATCTCAATTAATGTTGAAACGGGAGATTACGAAATCGGTGATGATTTAGTCGAAACGAGCCTTCGGTTACGAGCCAAGCAAGCTGATGCAGCACTTTGGGGAGAAAGAATTGGTTTCGATGCCGTTTATGCAGTTGGTGGCACATTAGTCAGGACGGCACAGTGATACACGGGACTGTAGTTGGACTTCAGGCGAGAATGGGTGTGATTCTTCTTCCCCCGCAACGTTCAGCGATCGAAATCGAGTGTGTTGTTGATACAGGGTTTGAAGGGTTCTTAACCTTGCCGCCTTCTGTCATTGCCGATCTTGGCTTGCCTTACCTCATCAACATCAACGCAAACCTCGCTAACAACTCTAGTATGGAAACTGACATTCATTTGGCAACAATTGTATGGAATGGTGTGGAGCGTAATGTTACAGTGCTAGCGATGGGTCGTCGTCCACTCATTGGAACTGCGTTGCTTGAAGATTATCATCTTAGTATAGATTTTTGAGAGGGTGGTACGGTTCTGGTCGATGACATTTTGTCATGACTGGGTTGAAGCCCATTTACAGCTATTTTCAAGTCAATGAACTACATCTTTTTAGTAGTTAAAATAGTCTGTAAAGGTTGTAATAAAATTCCCAAGATTTTATCAACTTCTTTAATATAGTATTCCACCGAGTCTATATAAACCGTCTTTCTTTCGATAAATAAAAATCTCCAATTAGTTCCAGTAGTAACAGACCCATAAATACGTTCAATCTCCTTTCCTTGACCTTGATTGAATAATTGGGCTGCAATCATCGCTGCCACGCATTGACCGAGACCACCATTAATATCTTCTTTTTTCGCCTCAAAAATAAACATTACAGGAGCAGAAATAAATAATTGCTCTTGAGAACCACTGATAATATAATCGCAAAAGCCTTGTAATCCTTTGCTTACATCTACATTAAATTCATTTCCAGAAAATAGCGATATTTGATTTTTTAATAACTTTCTTACCTCCGCTAGAATTGGTGCTATTAAAAACTCCGAGCGAGCTTTTTCAGTGGCAATTGAAGTTGCCAAAGGTATGTAATCGCTCAAGAGAGTTCTTAGCGTTTCTGATGGTGGAACTGGTTTTATATCGGCAAATAAATTACCAGTTTCATCGAGTGTTAAGTCAAAGCTTTCTTTGACCTTAGCAAGATTAAAATCACTGTATGCCATCTTTCTTCTACCTCGCGATTACTCTTGCCGCGCATACATTATATCCCACATATCGGCTTCTTGCGGATCTTGAAGCGCTATTAAGCAAGGGTTAACTGCGTTAAAGTTAAACTATTGGTAAGTCTCGCAGGAAGTAAAAGCGATCGCTTTTCCAATCACTGCCTTTTATTCGCCCTAAATACCCTGTTAATGGTGAGGAAAGCTCAAGCAAAATTTCGTGCATTTCTTCACGACTTAAGCTTTGAGGTGGATTGGAGTAACCATAAGCTCCAAAAAGAGTTGCAACCTCAACATTGTTATCACCCGTGTTTTCTTGGTGTTTTTTGACAAGTTGTACGAGATGCGATCGCAATTTAATGTCTTTATAAACTTGCTGAATATATTTTTCCACTTCAGTATCAGCATAACCTGGTTTCAGATATTCTTTAAGCTTAAATAAATCTACCGAACCACGATAATTACTTTGTAACTTTACTAATTGCTCTAAAGTTTGTGGATTAATAATTGCCATACCTTGTATTATAGCTGCATCTTTTAATTGAGTAGTAGGTTCTCCGGGACCGATGATTAATTTAGCCGATTGCTTAAATAGTTCTTGACTTTTTAAACGTAGTGTTCCCAAATTAAGTAATTGTACTGCGGTAGGATTGGGAATTTTTTTACCTGCTTTACATTCTCCAACGAGAGGATAGGGTTTTGAACAAAAAACATCTACACCCCCAGCGCCACCTTTGTGAAAATAATCAACTGTAAATCCCAGAAATTCCAAGCTTTTACGGACTATGTTTTCAAAGTCTGTCCCTGCTTGATAATTGTTTTTGCCTTCATCCTGCTCTATGCTGCGATCGCCTAATGCTGCAATATCGTTTATCCAAGTTAAATCTAGATTGGGTGGCTGAGTATCTTCTTCAATAGACCAACCTAGCAATACTTTGACATTTTTATCTAACTGTTTAGCAGCTGGGTTAGTAATGGCAAAGGAGGCTAACGCACTCTGCAATTTCTCTAACTCTGGATGCTGCGGTGGCTGAAGTTTTTCCAGTTGCTGTTTGCGAATGGCAAAAATGCGAGCGCTCAATACAGGATTGGCTTCAGAAATAATGAGAGAATTAGGTAAAGGTGTAAATTGGCGACCTTGAAATTGCCCTAAAATCTCACGTGGTTCAAGTAACTGGTAAACGCGCAAATAAGCTAAAAAAATATGAGGTCGTTGTCCAAGCGCTTGCTGTAATGCTTCTTTTGTCCAAACCGTTAATTGTGACAAAGCCTCAAATGATTCAGGAGGATGTATTTTGCAACCTTCGCATTTAGCCCAAGCTTTAATCACAACTTTTTCAGAAGCTAAATTAATACAAACTTTTTGGGCAGTCGGTAAAAAACTCGCTCGGTAGTATTGCTCAGTAGATAATAAGTTAATCGAAACATTAACTGGATATAGAGCGAATTGCTGCCCCGGATTGATAAAATTCCGAGGCATTGCAGCAATCATTTGTCCTTCAATTAATGCTTCAATATCAAGAACAGGTAAACACAGAGCCGTTTGAAGCAAAATGGGTTGACTCATGGTTAGTTCAACAACTCACTTAGATCCTCTAAGTTTTCTGCGTCCTCAGTACTAGAAGGGTTGAGGAAGTCGTTTAATAGTTCCTCTCCCTCAATAGTCTCTGTATCGATTTGACCTGAAGGAGCACTTAAAATTTCCAGTAGTAAAGGATTTTCTCGAGTTATTGGTTGGGAAAAGCTCAGGAGTTGCTCATCGTCGAGTTGATAATATTTACGCTTTTGATAAATAAAATAGATGTCAATGAGTTGTCTGATTTCCTCCTCTTTTAAATCAACCCATTCTCCTCCTAAATTTGATATAAAGTGTTCTAGCAACTTATAAGTTTCTCCTTTCGTTTTAAGTTTTTTAGATTTAGAGCGAAGCAAGCAACCACGAGTTATATCAAATTTTTGATACTCAATTAATCGATTTAATCCTGCTAGCATGGATTTAGATGGTTGAAGTACGGCTATTCCGATTCTTATATCTGTGTCTTGTTCTTTAGCAAGAATTTTGAAATTGATATAGCCATTATTAAGCGCTTTTGGAGATACTTCAACAACATCTTCAATTTTTATTCCATTTAACTTTTCACCAGTGAAAGTCTCTCCCTCAAATTTTTCTCCTTTTAATGTCTGAAAGCTAAAGTGTAATACATTAGCCACTAGTAAATTATCCTCTAGGTAATTTACACGTTCAACTGCCATTTCCCTTTGCAATGCAAGCTTAAATCGCTCATATGGGTCTTCCGGTAATCTCTCTTCAGAAACCTTAAAGTTCTCTGCACACCATTTCAAAGCTTCCCTTACAGTAAGTTTATTTTTACCATATTTTCTTAATTCATCCTCTTCAAATGGGTAAAAAGGATTGGGAGGTGTTAAATTTTTGACATCGTAAAACTCTTTCAGCCACAAGGTGACTAATTCAACCATAGAATCGCCACTAAGAGATTTTAAATCTATGGGTTTGCGTTGAGTATATTTTGAAATTCTGTCTGGTATGCCTGCTGGCATCGAATCAACCTTATTAGTCCATGTATCAGGCATCATAACTGTAAGAATGACCACACCTCGACCAAGTTCTGAGTGTTCGAGAGTATCATGTAGACGCTTAACTAAATCAGCAATTACTTGTGGAGTTGTAAACCCATCAGCATTACAATTGTTTTCTACATCTATTTCGTCAAAACAAATAACGATGGGGTTATAGTAACTCACCAAATTCAATATTTGCTGAACAGATTTTAGGGCTTCAGCTTCTCTATCTTGATTGGTTTTACTGAGATTTGGTAAGCCCAAAGCGTCGGCATGAGAGTTTGCTAACTCATTACCAGATAGCCACTTGATGGCAAAAGATGCTTGAGTTTCTGAAAGCGTCCACAAAATTGCCCGGACAATATAAGGATCTGCATTGGGTTTTATTCTAAGTACCTCTTTGGTCAGCCTATCCATTAAATTTTTGTTCCTAGCTGACCAAGTAGCGCATACTTTGTCAAAACGTTCAAGCAGTTGCTTGGCAGAAAGATTAGGAGCATCAGCATTAATAGCTTTGAAGCCCTCATTTGCCATTGCTGTTGCCACTTGCTGCCACTGCATGACTCCTTGGCTACCAGTGTTGCTAAGACTGTCTGCCAAAGTTTGCTGAAATTGGTATTTAACCAAATTTAAATCTGTATAATTATTTACGCCTGCATAAACGAATAAAGCACTTCCATTAGCTTTCAGTTGATGGCGAATGCGGCTTAGAATATGAGTTTTACCCACTCCCTGTGCAGCAGTTATGGCTATTGATGTCACTTTGTCTTGACTAGATTGACTAGTACGCAACAATTCAATAGCTTGAAAAACTGCATCAGAAGCGTGGGTATTCAAAGTAGGTAAATCGGGGAACCCTTTTCCCCAGACATCCTGTTCTTTGACTATACCAACATTAAGAAATGGATTGTGACTTTGGATAGCGACGTTAATTGTTTCTATTGGCGAAATAGCAGAACTGTCCATATTGCTTCAGTCTGAGATCGGGAAGTACATAAGGATTTAGAACAAATTAGGAATTTAAAAGCTTAGCGTAGTAACGCAATCCACCACCAGGGACGGTAATTGAGTCCTCACGTTTATCCGGAGTCATATCTCGCATTTCTCCTGCCATGAGCTGCAAAATGTCCTTTTCCTGCATTTCCAGCAACCATTCATTAAAATCAGAACGGCTAATGCGATCGCCAATCTCCCGTCTTATCCGATAAATTGGCACTAAATCATTCAAGTTATAGTCATGGTTAAGCTGGTCGTAAACTTTTAGCGCCACTGGCTTAAACTCTTCGTAAGATGCAATCCCAACATTAGAAGCTGCACTTTTTACCCCATTAGTTGATGAAGCCTGAGAACTAAGCACACTGTTTGTCTGACTTATCCACTTCAGTAGTGCATTCGCTGTCCAAGTTCCGACAATAGTTCCTTTAAATTTGAAATTTGGGCTTTTTAGACCTTCACCCAAAACCTCTAAACCTTTAGGAGATACTAGAGTGAAGCCTGATTTCGAGATAGCGATCGCACCTTGTTGTTGCAATTCCTTAAAAACACCCTGATAGTCTGCTACTTTCTTGGTTTTTGATACAATACGCTTTGTGAGTTCGCCTTTCTTCACTTCTTGCTTTGCTCCACCTAAATCCCACAATGCAAGAAGGAGACGAGTAGTTGCTTGAGTTTCCATAAGTTGTAAGCTTTTTGACTTTAAATCAATGATTATCTTCGGCAGAACCAGTATAGTTTTGACTCAAAGCTTTTCACTTTTGGGAAAATACTGAAAAATATCAAGTAGTTTCTTACCTATCACCTGAAGTTACTTACGTAGACTGCTATGTATTTCCTGTGGACGAATGCATCTTCTTTCAAAGGCAAGATGGATTTCTTAAGAATTTACATCATCATTGCACTCATACTGTTTACCTGTGCTGTTGTAGATGGAGCGGCAATTGTTCTTTAACTATGCCATTGGAAGTAGCGGTTATCCAATACTGTTGTTGCAACAGCAGGGCATTTAGCAAATGCAGGGCAATTGAAGAAATACTATGAACATAAATTTCTCAGGGCGCAAAATTACATCTTTTCCAGTTGCTGTTTTTCTTTCGGCATTGTTAACAGTTCCAGTGCTCAGTAGCTGTGGAGGTGGAAGCCCTCAAAGTAGTGTGCCACCTGTTGATGATACCGTTAACGGTAGAAACGTGAATTATCCGGGTCAAGCAAACCCACCACAACAAGCAAAAAGAGGATTATCAACGGGGCAGAAAGTAGCGATTCTGGCTGGTGCAGCTGCTCTTTACTATCTCTACAACCAGCGCAAAAATGCACAGGGAGCAGGACCTCAAGGCAAGTATTACATATCTAAAAATGGGCGTGTTTACTACCGTGATGCTGAAAATCGCGCTCATTGGGTAACGCCTCCACCCGAAGGAATTCAAGTTCCGGCGTCTGAAGCGGAACGGTATCGGGATTTTCAAGGTTATAACGGACGCAGTACTGGTCGCACTTTGACTGATGTAGTTCCACAGGGAACTTAACTAAGGGATTTTAAACAAGTAATACCATTTTGGATGCGTGGATTTTCCATTTTGGATTGAAAAAGCTTTGTGAGACTGTCAAAGCAAAGTTAACCAAAGAAATAAAAAGGAGATAAGTCATCATGGTAGACGACTTTTTAAGAAGGGCAAAGGATTTGTTTGTGGGATCGGATGAAGATAACCGTCAAGTACGTTCTGCTAGTGAAGACCCATATGGCGATCCGGGTGACCAGGAATATTATAGCGATAGTTCTGTAAATCAAGATCCCTACGGGCAGTATGGTGATGCGATTCCAGCTAGCCAAGACCCATATGGCGATCCGGGTGACCAAGAGTATTACGGCAATGCGATTCCAGCCAGTCAAGACCCATATGGTGACCCGGCTGATGTTTACGGTCAGTACGGTAATGCGATTCCAGCTAGCCAAGACCCATATGGCGATCCGGCTGACCAAGAGTATTATGGCAATGCGATTCCAGCCAGTCAAGACCCATATGGCGACCCAGCTGATGTTTACGGTCAGTACGGTAATGCGATTCCAGCTAGCCAAGATCCTTATGGCGACCCAGCTGATGTCTATGGGCAGTATGGTAATACGATTCCAGCTAGCCAAGATCCTTATGGCGATCCAGCTGACCAAGACTATTATAGCGATCGACAAGATCGGAACTACCGCTAAGGTGACAAATTTTTTCGTTTAGGACGTTTCTAGGGTAGTGGTTTTCAGTTGACTGTAATGCACACTCCCTAGGAGTTCCATTCGATTACCATTACACGTAGGGTGGGCAATGCCCACCAATAGCGAATGGTGGGCATTGCCCACCCTACGAAGATCGGTCATTTTAGAGCGGAAAGGGAGTAAATAATTGTCTTGTGGAAAAGGAAGTGAATAATTGTCTTGTGGAACGGGCGAGACGCCCGTTATGAGCGGGTGAAATGCCCGCTCTACAATTATTTATGTTTGACGAAAGTAAGAAGCGCTTATTTCAAGTTTTCTGTCAAGGGGCTGAAGAATTCCTTTAAGAGGCACAACATAATAAACGGGTATAAAAAGCAAACAGGAGAAAACCCGTGACAGATGAATTTAAGAAAGGTGACAAGGTTCAATGGAAAACTTCACAGGGTGAAACTACTGGTGAAATTGAAAAAAAATTGACTTCGCCTACTGATATCAAAGGACATCATGTTGCAGCTTCAAAAGATAATCCTGAGTATTTGGTAAAAAGTGACAAAACAGGAAAAGAAGCTGCTCATAAACCTAATGCTCTTGAAAAAATAGAGGAGTGATGTAGCGATGAGTCAAAGTGTCAAATCTGTTATCGACGAATTTCAATCCTCAGTTAATATGACCGCTAAAGAACTAACAGCTTGGCTGGAAACTGAGGAATCAAAATCAGTTGGACAGAAGAAAGAAGATGATGAGTCAATCGGACATAAGTCTGGTAAGCACATAGTCGAACTATTGCAAAAGAAAAAAGATGAATATACGGATGATGATATATCCCATATGAAAAAAGTCATCAGTTATATTCATCGTCATCTAGCACAACAGCCTGAAGGGGATATTGAGCATACACGTTGGCGTTACTCTTTAATGAATTGGGGACACGACCCTTTAAATTAGAAAATTATGAATTATGAATGATAAATTATGAATTATATTTCTTTCATAATTCATAATTCATAATTCATAATTCATCATTCATAATTCATAATTCATAATTCATACTTCATAATTCATAATTCATAATTCATAATTCATAATTCTTTTAGCCAAACCAGTGAGATGGTTCGCAATCGGGTTTGACTGTTTCGCATAAATGATGGCTTATCCAGTCTGACTTTTCTTGAATGAGAGTAAAAGTACCTTGTTGAATCAAATTCTCTAGATGGAGTTGCTGCTCTAAGGGTGGGCATTGCCCACCCTACTTAAACACTTTTACCAATTATTTATGATTTCTATATTTATCTCATCTTAATATAGACTTAATTAATAACCTCTAAAAAACTACCTTTTGGTAAGGGTAAAAGACGCAAACGCTCGTTAATTGCCTCTGCTGCTGCAATACCGGAAAGTATTGCACCCCCTACAAGATTGCCACCACACCAATCTCCGCAACATAGGAGAGGTATCTCAGTCTCGGAAGCTAAGTAAGTTGCTTGCAAAGGATTGGTAGGAAAGGCATAGCGCCAACGATGAACTTGTATCCATTCTGGTGTCTTTAGCCAAGAAAGCTGTAAGGAGAGAATTCTACAGAACGCAAAGTATTAAGAAATGTTGCACCCAAAAGACTTTCTTCTAAAGGTTCTAATAGCATGAAAGCTTGAGGTGCGGGGATAGCAATAACGACCGATGTTGCGGTTATCGTTTCATCGGAATTTTCCAAAGTAAGCTGCCATTTTTTGTCAGAAGTAAAGGTAATTGCTGTGACACGTTGGTTTAGCAAAATTTCTAAACCTCGGGCAAGAAATTTTGCGATCGCACTCATTCCTATAGGAGCAGTGTATCGGGGATTAGGTATTGGAGACTGGGGCTTGGGGACTGAGGAATGAGGTTTGAGTTCGTGAACCGTATCTGTCCAAACCTCTAAAATATTGCGCTGGCGTAACAATTCAATAAAACGTTCTAAAAGTTCGCCTTTTGGCTTGAGATAACACGTCCCGTGGTCTGCACAAGTATCAAACAAACGGCGTGTTGCAACTCGTCCCCCCAAACCGCGAGACTTTTCTACAACTCGTACTGAATATCCGGCTTGACTCAATTGTTGGGCGCAAACTAAACCTGCCATACCGGCACCAATTACTGCAACATCAGTCATCAGTCAATAGTCATTTGTCATGGGTCATCTGTCATTATCAAAGCATAGAGGACAAAAACACAATTCATGAGTCCTAAAAGCTAATAGTAGAATAAGGTACATACCAAAGCTACATGGAAGGGAGGAAGGGAAATTGGATGAACTAAGGGCGGTTCTAGAACTGGCAACTGAGGAAGAATTGAAAGATTTGACAGCCATTCTTTTCAGTCGTAAGTTTAATCCTCTAGATTACGTTCACACACCTGAGCCGATAGAAGTACAAAGTAAAGGTCGCAAAGCTTGGCTAGATACATTAGAGCAACGCTTCCGTTATTTAGCTGCTGATGGAGTCACCGTATTGCGAGGACGTACTGGTCAAGTCAGTTACAGGCAAGTACTGATTCAAGTATGTAAGTATTTAAAAATACCTTATTCGCACGAGCTGACCACTGTTGATTTAGAAGCAGAAGTTTTTCTATTTTTGCTCGGACACGTATGGAAAAAATTACCAGAAAAGGATAAGCAAAAATTTACAATTCAAGTTCAGCATCAACTCGCTCAGTCACAACCAAACCAAACTCTGCCACTCTCATTACAGAGAGATCCTCTTGGACTTCTTTTTAAAGGTGGAAGTGCTTTGGCAGTAACTTCCATTATTCAGCCATTGCTGTTAAAACAAATTGCTCGTCAGTTTGCAATGCACTTTGCTACTTATGAAGTCACTAAACAAGCTGTCGTTAAGGGTTCAGAGGTAGCTACCAATCAATTTCAAAACTACGTCACTTTGCAAATGGCAAAGCAGGGGATGGCTGTCAGTGCAACTCGTTACAGTGTTGTTCGCGGGATGTTCGCTTTCTTAGGACCGATGATGTGGGCTTGGTTTTTTGCGGACTTGGGATGGAGAGCAGTAGCCACCAACTATGGTCGAATTATACCCACCATCTTCACACTCGCTCAGATTCGCCTCACTCGTACTGAATGTTGGGAGTTTGCGTGAAAATTTTGCTTCGCCATCTCAACTTTAGCTTGCAGTCTCGTTGGAAATACGTCCTACTGGGACTCGCTATCTTCCCATTAACTCCTCTATTTGGGGCTATAAGTATGGGTTGGGCTATATTGGGAACTTTACTGCAACAGTATCGGGTAGTGGTGAATCGCCCCCTCAACAGGGGGTTTATGCTTCTCAGTGTCTTGCTAATTCTTTCAGCTAGCTTTGCTTACAATCGGATTGAAGCTTTCCTAGGGTTATTTAATTTTTTACCTTATTTTCTCGTTTTTGCCAGCTTTAGCGTTCTAATTCAAACTGTAGCTCAATTGCGTCAACTGTCTTGGATGTTGGCGATCGCTTCTGTACCAGTCATAGTTGTTGGTTTGGGACAGTTACTTTTAGGATGGGCGACTCCTCCCCAGGGATGGATAGGTTTTTTAGGTTTGGCGATCGCACCTGGAGGAGAACCACCAGGTCGGATGTCTTCTATATTTATGTACGCCAACAGCTTAGCTGGCTACTTAATCGTAGTTTTTATTCTAGAGTTAGGTTTGTGGGTGGAATACTGGCGATTGGGGATTAGGGATTGGCGATTGGCGATTGGCGATTGGCGATTGGCGATTGGCGATTGGGAAAACTTTCCAGTCCCTAATCTCCAGTACCCAGTCGCCAGTCCCCAGTACCCAGTCCCGAGTACCCAGTCGCCAGTCCCCCTCCTCTTCCTAACTTTGGCAATTATTCTAAATCTTGTCGCACTCATTTTAACTAATTCGCGGAACGCTTGGGCAATTGCAATGTTTGCCTGTCTGGCTTATGCTCTATATCAAGGCTGGCGAATTCTTGTTGCTACTGTCACAGGTATAGTCGCAAGCGTACTTCTAGCTGCTTTTGCTCCAACACCCATTGCTTTGTTGTTCCGTCAGTTTATTCCTCGTTTTTTTTGGGCGCGGCTGAACGACCAACTTTACCCCGATAGACCCGTAGCTTTACTCCGCAAAACGCAATGGCAATTTGCTGTATCAATGGCTCAAGACCGCCCTTGGACTGGTTGGGGTTTGCGGAACTTTACCGTACTTTATGAGGCAAAGATGCAAATTTGGTTGGGACATCCTCATAGCTTGTTTTTAATGCTGTTTGCTGAAACAGGTGTGCCTGCAACTCTTGTTTTCTGTGGTTTATTATGCTGGATATTTGTTGGTGGGATCCGACTTTTGAAAAACTCAAAGTTTGTAGAGGGAAAAGACAAAACTATACTGTTTAGTTACCTTGTTGTCTTCATTGGTTGGGTGCTATTCAATACTGTAGATGTCACTTTGTTCGATTTTCGATTAAATGTTATTTCTTGGTTGCTATTGTCTGCGCTTTCTGGAGTTGTGTATCGCTACAACCAACAAGATAAGAGTGCGGTGTAGAAAGGGCGAATAGAATTCGCAAAGACAAGTCGGTTTTTTCAGGAGAAATACTGACGCAAATAAATCTAAAAGTTAATAATATAACTATAAGCACGTCTGTGCCTATGGTGACTAATTCCACGTTAGTCATTGTTGCTGATTGTTGGGAAGATGTAGGAGTACTTCTTTTTGATGTTTCCTGCATAATGGCATCTCTTGGAGATGCCTTTATTTATTTGGTTAGTGGTTAGTTGTTAGTAGGGGCGCAACGCAAGAGCGCCCGTATAGTGGTTAGTGGTTATTCTCCATGTAAGATAGGTGTGAGTGGAAACAAAATAGATCTCCATAGGCAATAACATACGCTGAGGGAATGAAAATAATTCTTTTCCAATCTCCAATGCCCAATGCCCAATCCCCTATTAATTTCTATGTTCACAACAGATGATTTTCTTCAATACACCCAATGGTCTGGTATCGCAACATTAGCGTTTGCTGGTCTGGTAATTTTGAGTTTTGTTTTTAAATGGGGTATCCGCTTTCGTCTAGTGGGTGCGACTGGTTTTATGCTTGTGGTTACAGGAGGACTATTCGCTCTCTCGTTAACGCCCCTAACTCGTACTGTTATTCCGGATGCTCTACGTTACAGCCTGGTTTATGATAATGGTGGTCCGCAAGCAGTGATTGCTCTCCCATCAACAGCAATGACTCCATCACAATTAGAAGCCACTTTACGTCAAGCAGCGAGCGATTTGTACTCTTACGGTCGTTTAGGTGCATTGAGCGATAATCAGTTGACTGTTCGAGCACGAACAATCGTACACCCAGAAAAAGGTGTCTCTATTCCTCTTTATTTGGGTCAGGTGAGAAGATCTCTTGCTAGCCGCGAAGACCAGCAAATGGCGATCGAGATTTATCAAGATAAATTAGCACAGTTACCTCAACCTACCGCTTGAAAGATTTACCCGTTTATTAAGGAATGTCCAAGAAATAAATTATCCATCTTGTGGAACGGGCGTCCTCGCCCGTTCTATACTGGTGGCGGGCGGGACGCCCGCACTACAAGAGAAATTTCCTTAATCCCGATTGTTGGGTTTCGTTCCTCAACCCAACCTACCAGGCGGGACGCCCGCACTACAAGAGAAATTTCCTTAATCCTGATTGTTGGGTTTCGTTCCTCAACCCAACCTACCAGTATTATTTTTTGTTAAGATATAAGTCTAAAGATTACTTAAGGCATTACAAGCGAAGTAAAAACTCAAGAGTTGTTGGGGGCGAAATAGTTCCCCTTTATTATGTAGTAAAAATAAATACTCTCAAGTATCCAGAAGTGCTACTTTCATAGTTAGTGATATGTCTAATCAGTTGACGGAAAAGTTGTCTACTCCAAGCTCTACCTCGTTATTTACCCTCTGTGTGGCTCCAGCTAAAGTCTTGAGGGGGTCGAAAATTTTGGCTCAAGCGACAGATGCGATCGCCACATTGGGAACTCGTCCCTTAATTGTGGGGGGTAATGCCTTACGACAAGCTGCTACAGGTCAAAGTGCTTCTGCTCTCCAACTCCACTTACAACCACTCTTACAGCACGAGCAGCTACATTCTACTCCAAGTTATTATACCCCTGATTGTAGCGAAGCCAGCTTGAAATCTTTGCACAAAGCAGCAAAAGAACATAAAGCCGATGTTATTATTGGTGTTGGTGGCGGTAAAGCGTTAGATACAGCTAAATTACTAGCTCACCAGTTGCACTTACCAGTCGTAACAATTCCTACCTCAGCTGCCACTTGTGCTGCTTGGACAGCTCTTTCAAATGTATATTCTAATGAAGGGGCTTTTCTCTACGATGTCGCACTTGAACGATGCCCCGACTTGCTAGTACTTGATTACGATTTAGTACAAACTGCCCCACAACATACACTTGTAGCTGGGATTGGAGATGCACTAGCTAAGTGGTACGAAGCTTCTGTCAGTAGCGGACACTCAGAACAAACTTTGATTATTGCTGCAGTGCAACAAGCGCGAGTGTTGAGAGATATCCTCTTCCAAAAATCTGCCACTGCCATTCAACAACTAGGTAGCGAAGCTTGGCGAGAAGTGGTAGATGCTACAGTGTTACTTGCGGGTGTTATTGGGGGACTTGGAGGCGCACAATGTCGTACTGTAGCCGCCCATGCCGTACATAACGGTTTAACTCATGTTTCTAAAGGGAGTGGCAGCATTCACGGTGAGAAAGTTGCCTATGGTATTTTGGTGCAACTGCGTTTGGAAGAAATGATACAGGGCAATCAGTTAGCAACGGCTGCACGACAGCAGTTATTGAAGTTTTATGCAGAGATTGGCTTACCTCAAAAACTGAACGATTTGGGACTGGGGAACATCACACTGACACAGTTGCAGACTGCAGCAGAAATTGCGCTAACTCCAAATTCCGATATTCACAGACTCCCATTCAAAGTTTCTCTCGAACAATTGATGGCAGCGATGGTTTCTACGACTGCACCAATAGAAGGAAACCGCATTCCCATAAGTTTAACGCCAAGCACAGAAAAAGTTGAGTAGTTATCAGTGCTGAGGAGTCAATAGTTACAAGACTCCTTTGCACTCCTCACCATTACGCACTATCTCATCTTATAATTCATAATTCATAATTCATAATTCTTTCGATGACTTTAGATTGGATTGTCCCAGCTGAACGCATACAGAAATTACCCCCTTACGTATTTGCCCGTCTTGATGAACTCAAGGCTAAAGCACGGGAACAAGGGCTGGATTTAATTGATTTGGGTATGGGAAACCCAGATGGTGCAACACCGCAACCAGTGGTAGAAGCGGCAATGAAAGCTTTGCAAAATTCTGCAAATCATGGCTATCCTCCTTTTGAGGGAACTGCCAGTTTTCGCCATGCTATTACTAGCTGGTATCACAGGCGTTATGGAGTGGATTTAGATCCTGATAGCGAAGCATTACCGTTACTCGGATCTAAAGAAGGATTGGGACATCTTGCTATGGCTTATATCAATCCGGGCGATCTAGTTTTAGTCCCCTCTCCTGCTTATCCCGCTCATTTCCGGGGACCTGTCATAGCTGGAGGGACAATTCACAGTTTAATTCTCAAGCCGGAGAATGATTGGCTGATCGATCTTGCTGCTATTCCTGACTCCGTAGCCGAACAAGCAAAAATCCTCTACTTTAATTATCCTAGCAATCCTACAGCGGCTACTGCACCCCGCGAATTTTTTACCGATATTGTCGCTTTTGCTCGGAAGTACGAGATTTTATTGGTACACGATCTGTGTTACGCTGAGTTGGCTTTTGATGGTTATCAACCAACTAGTTTGTTAGAAATTCCAGGTGCAAAAGAAATTGGGGTTGAGTTTCATACCCTTTCTAAAACTTATAATATGGCAGGTTGGCGCGTTGGTTTTGTTGTAGGCAATCGTCATATTATTCAAGGTTTGCGAACGTTAAAAACTAACTTGGATTATGGTATTTTTGCAGCATTGCAAACTGCTGCAGAAGCCGCTTTACAACTACCGGATAAGTATTTGTATGAGGTGCAAGAACGATACAGCGAACGTCGTGATTTTTTAATTCAGGGTTTGGGACAGTTAGGTTGGGATATTCCTAAAACTAAGGCGACAATGTATCTGTGGGTTCCTTGTCCTACTGGGATCGGTTCTACAGATTTTGCCTTGAGTGTATTGCAGCAAACTGGTGTTGTTGTAACACCCGGTAATGCTTTTGGGGTTGCTGGGGAAGGATATGTGAGAATCAGTCTAATTGCAGATTGCGATCGCTTGGGTGAAGCTTTACACAGATTTAAACAAGCGGGTATTTACTATTCATAAAAGTAAGGGACTTGCAATACTCCCTGGGCGTGCTCTTATGATTACCATTACACGTAGGGTGGGCACTGCCCACCAAAGCGCGAACGGTGGGCAGTGCCCACCCTACAAAATTCGGTAATTTTAGAGCGGAAAGGGAGTAAGATAAGATCCCACCAAGCAGGGAAAATCTGGTAAACGCAACCTACAAAAATTCACGATAATTACTTCGGTTATGAGAATCATACAAATGTCTTCATATTTTAATCGAGTGTCCATTGCACAATTGCCTCACTTAGAAATTATCTTGTTGATTCCGAAGTAAAGCTTGTAATATATCTCTTTGTTCTTTCAAAAGAGCTTGCTGTTCTGTGACTAAATTTGTTAATTGGGCATTTAATTGTGTTAGCAACAGAACTAAATCTCGGTATCGTTCTAATAGACGAGTTTCTTCTGTTTGGCGACGACGTTGAAAGCGATACGCAATTAAAGGTGGACGATTCAGTCGTAATCGTTTGCAAGTAAATTCTCCTGTTATGGTCAAAGCCAGCAACTGCCCATCCTCTAACTCAATAAAATGTTTATCATATTGTTCAGAGCGAGGATTCCACAATTTTGGTAAAGACTCATCTGTACTCCAGAAATCTTGCTTATATTGATTACAACAAGTGCAAGAATAAATTAGGTTTTCTAAATTGTCAGAACCTCCTCTCGATTGGGGTTGGTAATGGTCGATCGTGAGAGTTCCTCCTACATCAGTTTCTCTCACTCCACAAAATTCGCAAGCATAGTTTGCTCGTTGCCGAACTTGTTCTCGTACTTCTTTTGAGATAGTCATGCCGAATGTCGAATTGCCAATTCTTGCCGTAATATACCAATTTCTTGGCGTAAATTCTCATTTTCGCGAGATATTTGCTGAATGCGTTGAGCTACAAATGTTAGCTGGTTTAAGGATGCTTCAATCTGAGTTGGCAATTGTGCTAGGTTAATTTGAGAGCTAGTATTATCACCCAGCAGTTTGCTTTCAATTGCATCTAGCTTTGCATACCAAGCATCTAGCTGCTCTTTTTCTAAGGTAGTAAGTTGTTCGCCTAGCGTTGAGCGATTGTGCAGTTGCCTCCCTATTTCATCTGAAATCATTAGTTCTCTCCTGACTTGTGGCTAGTGAAAATTGTACCAATAAAAAGAAACAAGGCAAAGCGAAAGGTGTCCACATTCAACAAACCAAAATATGCTGTTTAATGCTCGCGTGGGATGGCAGTCACAAGAGTATCAAGCTAGTATAGAAAATCAACCCACTCTTTGTTTAGAACTTACTTAGTTGTTGTGATTAACCAACACTCGGAAACTATCCTTAACGCTCAATTTGAAAAAGCATCAAATCGGGGCTATATATTTACCTGGTTTGATTGGTTTTGCCTGTGGTATCCTCCTGGTTGGCTCATTTTATTTAATCGACACTGGCAGCACTATCATACAGATCCAGATGGGTGGAATTGGCTGGAGTATCTCTTATTTCTAATCCCTGGAGGGTTCTATATAGCATTGTCCGTGCGTTGGTTGCGTCTTGGCTGTCGTTCCCCACAGAGTGAGAATGGAGAATTCGATTCCAATTATCAACAAGCGTTTCGAGATGAAATTCTTGCTCCTATAGTTAAATATTATTTTCGTGGTGAGTTACAACAAGTCGAAAATTTACCGCAAACAGGACCAACGATTGTGGCAATGAATCATGCGGGAATGTGTTTTCCTTGGGATATTATGACTCTAGGCTACCTTTTAAGTAAAACAAGAGGATGGATAGTACAACCATTAGCTGGTGTCTCTTTGTTCGATCATGCTTGGATAAATTGGTGGCTACCACCTGGATGGACAAAAATGTTAGGTGCTATCAGAGCAGAGTTAGATGATTTTGAAGCTGCAGTCCAAGAACGAAAAATTCTTTTGTATGCACCAGAAGGTTTGCGCGGACCAAGAAAAGGTTGGGGAAAACGCTATCAATTAGAAACTTTTGATTTAAGTTTTATTCGGCTCAGTCAGCGTTATAAAATTCCTATATTGCCTGTCATTTGTATTGGTAGTGAAAACTTACATCCTTGGACATTAAATATTAAAAAAATACAAAATTTATTGAATTTGCCATTTTTGCCGATATCTCCTTTAATACCAATATTTATTCTTTTTCCCTCAATGGGCGTTTGGGCAATGAGAAGTAGATTGCGTTATTTTATTCAGCCTTTGTATGAAGTAGAAGGCTATAGCGATCGCACGGAAAGAGCAGAGGCTTACCAAAAAGCACAACAGTTAAAAGAAAAAATTCAAGCTCAAATTATCCAAATAAGAACTTCATCTAAAAAAAGAATATGTTCGTAAAACAATACGGTTCAGTTAAGGATAATTGTAGGTTGGGTAGAGCGGTAGCGTTACCCAACAAACGCTGCCTTGATGTTGGGTTTCGTTCCTCAACCCAACCTACATCGTATTATCTCATAAAAGAGCAAAAACTTGAACTTCATCTGCCTGTACGGTAGTTTTGAGGAGTTGTTCCTGTTATTTGGCGAAATTGCGTGCTGAAGTAGGCATGACTGTTAAAACCAACTCGATAAGCAATTTCAATAATTGGTAGTTCTGTCTTCTCCAATAAATATTTTGCTTGGTTGATGCGATGGTGAATTAAATACTTAAGAGGAGTTTGCCCAGTTGTTTTCTTAAAAATACGTGAAAAGTGAACGGGACTGTAGCCCACTATTTTTGCCATGTCCCCAATGGAAATATTTTGTGTGCCTTTTGCTGCAATAAAATCCCGCAATTTGGTTAATTGTCGAACAGAGAGTTTACCTGAATTTAGAGTCTTAGGAAAATTGTTGGGGGAATTATTAACTAAATGATATGCGAGTACATTCAGTGTAGATTCAATGAGTAACTGACTGGCTTCTCCATAACGCAAGCGATCGCTGCGTATATTTGCTGCCAATTGTATTATAAACGGGTCGTCGGTAATTTTCAGATCTCCTAAACAGAGCGATCGCCCCCTATCAGATTCAGGTATTGCTTGGGTAATCCAATGAGGTGTTAAGTAAAAGTTCACCAATTCACTAGCTTGTTCAACCACCAATCCGTGCGGTTGCTTGGAAGGGACTATATAGCATTGTCCCACTCTAACTTGCCCTTGCATTTGCCGTCCCGTTGCAGTGTGCCAAGTACAAAAAAGCTCTCCGTTATCGAACACAACGGTTATTTGATAAGGAATATGCTCGTGTTCGCCAAGATTATTCGGTTGCAGATTAGCATTAAAAAGCCCTGTCCCATCGTTATCCAACCTGAGATATTGGTGCAAAATGCCGCGATCGTCATAATGTGAGGTTTTCTGACCAGTGTTTGGATCGATGAGCATACTCCCAAAATAAAAGAAATTTTACTAAACAACAAATTGCGATGGAATATTGAAAATCATGATAAATATCTGAAAGATTTTTGACTGTCGGTATCTTAAACTAACCCTGAGTAATTTTTGCCAAATTTAAGGTAGCCTTTACCTTGAGGGAGTAACTATATGACCGAACGAGCCAAAGCAGTCGCAATTGTTACAGGTGCTTCAAGAGGTATTGGAGCCAAGATTGCTAAAAAACTGGCTTCCAATGGTTTTGCTGTAGTGGTTAACTACGCAGGGAATAAGCAAAAAGCGGATGAAGTCGTCAACGCCATTAAAGCCACAGGAGGGGAAGCAATCTCAGTTCAAGGGGATGTATCCAACTCCAAAGATGTTGCCTATTTATTTGATATTGCCGAACAAGAATTTGGTGGTGTTGATGTCTTAGTGAATAATGCCGGTATTCAAACCCCAACAGCCATGAATATTGCCGATACGGACGACGATTTGTATGACCGAATTTTCAATACAAATACTCGTGGTACGTTCTTTCTTTTGCGACAAGCTGCCAAGCGATTGCGTGAAGGCGGACACATTGTTAACTTTTCAACCAGTGCAGTTGGTTTAGCTATGCCCGGTTATGCTGTATATGCTGGCTCAAAAGCTGCTGTTGAAATCTTTACCAACATAATGGCTAAGGAACTCAGGGGACGAAATATCACTGTCAATGCTGTCGCACCAGGACCTACCGCTACCGATCTATTCTATCAAGGTAAGTCTGAGGAATTGATTCAGAAATTTGCTCAACAAGCACCTCTAGAGCGATTGGGACAACCAGAAGATATTGCGAATGCTGTGGCTTTCTTAGTTAGTCCTGCAGGAAGTTGGATCAATGGTCAAATTATTCGTGTGAATGGAGGTATTGTTTAGTTTAGGATTGCTATGGTATCAAACACTACGACTTAACTGATAGTTGGGAAGTAGACTGATTGCCGCTCGCTGCATGGAAAGGTATGCTCGTGGTAAATTTTTAACAGTACAGTCTACTTGTCCCACCTCATTAATACAATCCACACTATGAAAATCGACCGATTGCAGGAACTCAAGCAAAAACTGACGAATGAAGCAGAATTGTCCGAGATTTGGACATTTTATATGGATCATTTTGCAGATCATCCGGAATTTACTGACCTGGGTAAGCCAGCCCAGAATGAATATTTAAATAGTGTCATCCACAAAACTTGTCAGCAAATGTTTGGCAAGGCAATCAAGATTACTAATTTTTTCCTAATCTACATTCCGGAGTATCGTTTATTTCACGGTCCTTTCCAAGTTGAACGACGTATTGGAGGTGTGATTTATTTCGAGGATCTAAAAACTGGGTTACTTGCAGTGTCGGCAGATTATCCACCTACCGATGCGGTTAAGTATTCACGTTTTTCTGAGGTGATGCGATTGTCAGGACTTAATCGCAACGATCTCAATTGAGAGAAGCGCAACGCCTATCATCATAATGATTCCTAGTCTGCTAAGGTACAAATTTATCAGCGTTCATCTGCTACAGGCTGTGGTTAATTCACGATCTTGTAATTCCTGAAAGTGGGAATCGCTACAATTCGGATGTAGAAGTTCCAAAGCGATATCCTTTGCCATAAATGGTATGAATTAAAGGGGTTTCTCCAGTCTGTTCGATCTTCCTCCTGAGCAAACGAATCAGTGCTGCAATCACATTACTGCTAGGTTGTTCGCCATCCTTCCACAAATGTTGCAAAATTTGCGCGTGGGTCAGTAATTGCCCAGAATTTTCCATGAAATACTGTAAAAGCTGGCTTTCTTTTTCAGACAGTTCGATCGCTCTTCCTTGACGATAAGCCACTTGATTATCGCGATCGAGTTCTAGCTCGGCTACAGTTAACTTATGAGCGATCCCGCTATAAGGTTGCGAGCCAGAACGACGTAACAGCGCCCGGACTCGCGCCAGTAACTCCCGCAATTCAAAGGGTTTCACTAAATAATCATCTGCACCCACATCTAAACCTTGTACTCGGTCATCTAGAGTATCCTTAGCAGTTAGAAATAAAACTGGCGTAGTTTTCCCCTCGCTTCGCAATTCTTGACAAATCTCCAATCCCGTCTTTCCTGGCAGCATCCAATCTAAAATTAGTAAATCGTAATTACCTTCCTGTACGAGTTGACTACCTCTCGTGCCATCATAAACAGTATCAACACTATAGCCCTCACGAGTTAACAAGCGAGTCAAAGGGTCAGTCAGTTCAATTTCATCATCAACTACCAAAATTCGCATATCTTAGGGATTGGGGGTTGGGGATTGGCGATTGGCGATTAGGGATTGGAAAATGTGTTCGGGAAACTGATATCCTACAAATTTGAGCTTAATGCGTAACCTCCTAATCTAAGATCTTCATATGCTGACTGTTGCACTACCAAAAGGCGAACTTCTTAAAAATACCATCCGCATACTGCAAGATGTAGGATTGGACTTTAGTGCTTTTTTGGATTCGGGTAACCGCCAACTTCAGATTACTGATTCTAGTGGAACAGCAAAAGGTTTACTAGTACGGGCGCAGGATGTGCCGGTTTATGTAGAATACGGTCAAGCACAGCTAGGTATTGTTGGTTACGATGTACTGAGGGAGAAAAAACCACAAGTCGCTCATTTGGTTGATTTGCAGTTTGGGCATTGTCGGATGTCGGTGGCGGTAAAACAGTCAAGCCCTTATCGTTCGGCGTTGGAGTTACCTCCTCATGGTCGAGTTGCTTCCAAGTATGTCAATTGCGCTCGCGAATATTTTTACAGTTTGGATTTTCCTGTAGAAATTGTACCGTTATCTGGTTCTGTAGAATTAGGTCCGATTACAGGAATGTCGGAGGCAATTGTTGATTTGGTTTCTACAGGACGGACTTTGCGCGAGAATGGTTTGGTTGAGATTGCAACTCTTTATGAAAGTACGGCTAGGTTAATTGCCCATCCTTTAAGTTACCGTCTTAATATGGGAAATTTACTGGAATTTGTTGAAAAATTGCGAGTTAGGGGGTAAGCATTAAAGGCGATCGGCAATAGCACTCAGAATGATTGTAGTCAATAATTATATAGGACTAGTATTTGATTTTTGAAATATGCGTAGTAGGGTGGGCATTGCTCACCATTTGCTATCGGTGGGCAATGCCCACCCTACAGTACTTAGAGTTTTTTACAAATCATTTATGATTCCTATAATAATTTATATAAATTAACAAGCAGAGCGAAAAACAAGCGCTAAAAGTGTTAAAACTTAAAAGAACTTTCACAATACAGAAATAGATCGCTTTAGCAAGCTATAAATAGAGGAAAGTACAGAGAAATTTCTGTAAATTTATTTAAAGATTTATGAAAGATGAGACAACTTATGATGAAGTGGCGAGGTTAGAAGCACTCCGTCAATATCAAATTCTCGATACCGAACCAGAAGAGGCTTACGACAATATTGCTAAGCTAGCTGCCTTTATTTGTGACGCTCCTATTGTTTTGGTCAATTTTATTGATAAGGATCGCCAATGGTTTAAGGCAAAGATAGGTATTGACTTTACAGAAGTCCCTCGAACTGTAGGTTTATCCTACCTGTGCTATAAAGCACGGGATGTGGCGATCGTATCTGACACTCATGCTGATGAAGAGTTAGCAAAGAATCCAGTCGTTACAGACTATCCCTATGTAAGGTTTTATGCGGGCTTTCCCTTAATGACTCCTAAAGGAGATCTGGTGGGTACTCTCTGTGTCCTCGATCGCGTTCCCAGAGAACTGAACCAATCACAGATAGAAGCTCTCAAAGCCTTGAGCCGTCAAGTCATCAGTCAACTGGAACTCAGACGCAATCTCACTGAGGTCTGTCATTTTGCAGATGAACTTCAATTGACACAGGAAAAACTCGCACACAGTGAAAATCTTCTCCGTACAATTGTTCAGTCAGAACCAGAGTGTGTCAAATTACTCGCCAACGATGGCACTCTGTTGGAGATGAATCCAGCAGGGCTGGCAATGATTGAGGCTGATTCTCTCAAGCAAGTTGTGGGAAAGTGCATTTATCCTTTAATTGCTCGTGAGTACCGTCAAGAATTTATAGATCTCACAAATGAGGTTTTTCTGGGGAAATCGGGGATACTGGAATTTGAACTTATAGGACTCAAACAAAAGCGTCGTTGGTTAGAAACTAACGCTGTTCCTTTGCGTAGTCCCGATGGAGATATTATTTCTTTGTTAGCAGTGACTCGCGATATTACTGCTCGCAAGCAAGCAGAACAAGAGCGTCAAAGACTTCTAGAACGAGAAAAAATAGCACGGGAACGAAGCGAAGTGGCTCAACGCGAAGCAGAAGCCGCCCGAAACCAAAGCATAAAAATTTTAGAAAGTATTACTGATGCCTTCTTTGCCCTAGATAAAGATTGGCGTTTTATTTATGTAAATCGACAAGCAGAACGATTTTTACAAAGCAAGCGGGAAGAATTACTCGCTCAATCTGTATGGGAGAAGTTTTCCGAGGCAGTAGGGGCTACTTTTTATCAGCAGTATCACAAAGCAGTTGCTCAACAGGTAAGTGTTTCTTTTGAAGCATTTTATCCACCACGAAATACTTGGTTTGAAGTCCATGCTTATCCCACAAGCGTTGGGCTTTCTGTATATTTTCAGGACATTACTCAGCGCAAATACGCTGAAATCGCTCTTAGAGAAAGTGAAGAACGCTGGCAATTAGCTCTACGGGGTAATAATGATGGGATTTGGGACTGGAATATCAAAACTAATGAAGTGTTCTTTTCTCCTCGTTGGAAGGAAATGCTAGGGTATGAAGACAGTGAGGTTTCTAATTATTTGGATGAGTGGAGGAAACGAATTCATCCTGATGATTTAGAAAGGGTTATGGAAGTGATAAAAGATCACTTTGCAAAAAAGACCCCCTACTATATCAGCGAACACCGAATACAGTGTAAAGATGGTTCTTATAAATGGATTCTAGATAGGGGTCAAGCATTGTGGGATGATGTAGGTAATGTCTTACGTATGGTAGGATCTCATACAGATATTACAGAACGGAAGCTAGCCGAAGAAGAATTAAAGCACCAAAATAGGCGATCGCAACTTTTTGCCGAAATTACCCTAAAAATTCGCCAATCGTTACAAATTGAGGAAATCCTGCAAACAGCAGTCACGGAAGTCCAAAAACTGTTAAAGGCAGATCGAGTTCTTGTGTTCCGTCTTTGGACAGATGGTTCGGGGACTGTCATGCAAGAGGCTGTTTTGCCTGGATTTCCGATAGTTCTGGGCAAAAACCTTCACGATCCGTGCTTTGGGAAAGACTATCAAGAGCCATACCGTCATGGAAGAGTGAGCGCGATCGCGGATATTGAAACAGCAAACATCCAAGATTGCCACAGACAATTTCTCGCACAATTTGGTGTAAAATCTAATCTCGTCGTACCGATACTCCAACGGGAAAACTTATGGGGTTTGTTAATCGCTCACCAATGCGATCGCCCCCGAAATTGGAGCAGTTTAGAGATAGAGTTATTACAACAGTTAGCAGATCAAATTGGGATTGCTTTATCACAAGCACATTTGTTAGAACAAGAAACCCATCAATGGGAAGAACTCGTTCGTTCTAATGCCGAACTAGAACAATTCGCGTATGTTGCTTCTCACGATTTACAAGAACCATTGCGAATGGTTACAAGTTACTTGCAGCTTTTGGAGCGACGCTACAAAGATAAACTAGACACTCAAGCCCACGAATTCATAGCCTATGCTGTAGACGGGGCGCATCGGATGCAGAAACTCATCCAAGATTTACTGAGTTATTCTCGTGTCAGTACTCGCGGACAGCCCTTCCAGTTAGTTCAGTGTCAGTCTCTTATCAAAAGCGCTCTTACCAATCTCAAAATAGCGATCGAAGAAAGTGGTGCAGTCATTACACAGGATTCATTGCCTGAAATTATGGCAGATCCCACACAACTGACACAGTTATTTCAAAATCTGATTGCAAATGCCATTAAATTTCGCAGCGAACAAACACCTCTCATTCATATTGGAGTCGAACGTATAGAGGAAAGATGGCGATTTGCTGTCAGAGATAATGGAATTGG
The DNA here is from genome assembly GCF_045865695.1 of Scytonema hankhaensis NUACC26. NCBI lineage: Bacteria > Bacillati > Cyanobacteriota > Cyanophyceae > Nostocales > Scytonemataceae > Scytonema > Scytonema hankhaensis. Next base: position 47,196 of record NZ_BAACAP010000200.1, on the reverse strand, counting down.
TATGGAACCCCAGTATGCGGAGCGAATTTTTATTATTTTCCAAAGATTACATACCAGAGACAAGTATCCCGGTACTGGTATTGGACTGGCAATATGTAAGAAAATTGTAGAACGTCACGGTGGAAACATCTGGGTTGAGTCACAACCGGAACAAGGTACAACTTTCTTCTTTACTATTCCCGATAGAGCAGGAAATCGCTTGTGAGTACAGAATTAGTTATGCCTATTGAGATTTTGCTTGTAGAAGACAATCCCGGTGACGTGCAGCTAACCCAGATCGCTCTGGAAGATAGTAAAATCTCCGTGAACTTAAATGTAGCACGCGATGGCGTTGAAGCAATGGCATTTCTACGTAAGGAAGAACAGTATAAAGGAATGCCAACTCCAGACATTATCTTACTCGATCTCAATTTACCGAGAAAAGATGGACGAGAGGTGCTAGCAGAAATAAAAGAAGATAGAATTCTTAGAAGAATTCCAGTTGTCGTCCTAACCACATCTGGTTCGGAAGAAGATGTTCTCAGAGCATACAATCTCTGTGCAAACTGTTACATTACCAAACCAGTTGACTTTGACCAATTCGTTAAAATTGTACATTCTATCGAAAGCTTCTGGTTTACTGTTGTCAAACTACCACAGGAGTAAAGAGGACGGGGGAGTGGCAAAATAGGGGAAAATAATGAAAGTCTTATTAGTTGAAGATAACCCTGGAGATGTTCGGCTGTTGGAGGAATTTTTATTAGAAGTTCCGTCTGTTGAATTTGTTTTGCAACAAGTACAACAGTTAGATGAAGCACTAAAATCTCTGGAAGAAGAAAATTTTGATGTTATTTTACTAGACTTGTTACTGCCAGATAGCCAGGGATTAGAAACATTTATTAAAATTCACACTCAATCTCCTACCATTCCTGTGATTGTTTTGACAGGTTTTAATGATGAAACCCTAGCAATCCACGCAATGCAGCAAGGGGCGCAAGATTATTTAGTCAAGGGACAGGTAAATGGCGATTTACTGTTCCGTTCTATGCGATACGCAATTGAGCGTCAGCGCACGGAGGAAGCTTTAAGACGGAGTGAGGAGCGATTTCGGGTAGCGCTGAAGAACTCTCCTATCTTTGTATTCAACCAAGACAAAGAACTACGCTATACTTGGGTTTATAATCCGATTTTTGGACTGACTGCTGAAGAAATTTTGGGCAAATGCGATTCAGAGGTTATTTGGGGTAATGATGGCGAACGTCTCAAAGAGATAAAGTTGAATGTACTCGCTACCGGAATAGGAATCAGGGAAGAAGTTCCGATCTCGACAGCCCAAGGAACTCGATATTACGATCTCACTGTCGAACCATTGTATAACGAATCTCATGAAATTGTAGGTATCACCTGTGCCTGTATTGATATTAACGAGCATAAATTGGCTGAAGAGAAAATTCGTCAACAAGCCGCTTTACTAGATGTTACCACTGATGCAATTTTTGTCAGAGATTTAGAGAATCGTATCTTATTCTGGAACAAAGGTGCAGAAAATTTATACGGCTGGCTTTCCCAAGAAGCTTGCGGAGAGGATGCTAGCAAGTTTTTGTACAATGAAACGCCATCAGAAGAGCAAACAGCTTTTGTCAGTGTAACTCGCAAAGGTAAATGGCAGGGCGAAGTGACTAAATTGACGAAGAACAATCAGGAAATTCTTGTAGAAAGTCGTTGGACTTTGGTGTGCGATCGCAATGGTAAACCCAATTCAATCCTCACTGTTGATACAGATATTTCCGAAAAAAAACTTTTAGAATCTCAATTATTCCGCGCTCAAAGGTTAGAAAGTATCGGTACTTTAGCAAGTGGTATTGCTCACGATTTAAACAACATACTAACACCTATTCTGGCAGTCGCGCAACTATTACCTTTGAAGTACCCCGATATTTACGAGCAAGATATGCACCTGTTAGAAATATTGGAAGATAGTGCCAAACGTGGTGCAGATTTAGTAAAACAAGTTTTATCTTTTGCGCGAGGTGTTGAAGGAAAACGCATTACTTTGCAACTGAGACACTTAATTAAAGAAGTTATAACTATTCTTAAAGAAACATTTCCCAAATCTTTAGAAGTTTACACTGATATACAACAAGATTTATGGATGGTTTCTGGTGATAGTACGCAACTGCATCAGGTACTCATGAATCTTTGTGTCAACGCCCGCGATGCTATGCCTAACGGTGGGACTTTAAGTATCTCCGCCGAAAATCTGTTTGTTGATGAAAATTATGCTCGCATGCATCTAGAGGCAAAAACTGGACCTTATACAGTTATTACTGTTTCAGATACAGGAGTTGGTATTTCTTCAGAAATTATAGATAGAATTTTTGAACCATTTTTTACCACCAAAGAACAAGGCAAAGGAACTGGTTTAGGGCTTTCGACTGTCATTGGCATCGTTAAAAGTCATGGTGGTTTTGTAAATGTCTATAGTGAAATTGGCTCTGGAACCAGCTTTAAAATTTACTTCCCTGCAGTCGAAGAAATGGAAACAGAGGTTGCACCGGAAGTAGAGGTATTGACGGGTAATGGAGAACTGATTTTAGTTGTAGACGACGAACCTTCAATTCAAGAAATTACCAAAGCATCTTTAGAAGCATACAACTATAAGATTGTGACTGCCAATGATGGCGTGGAAGCGATCGCACTCTATGCCCAATATAAGGATAAAATCCGCGTCGTGTTGATGGATATGATGTTACCCTTACTCGATGGTTTAACAGCTATCCGTACAATTCAAAAAATCAACCCACACGTGAAAGTCATTGCTACAAGTGGGTTGATGTCTAGCAATAAGTTAGCTGCTGCTACTGGCAATGGTGTCCAGAAATTTTTGCCCAAGCCTTATACTGTAAAAGAATTATTGCATGCTCTACAGACAGTACTTAGTTAGATAACTGTATTCTTGTGGTACGGGCTAATGTGTTCTTGTGGTACGGGCGGGACGCCCGTACAAAGATAAGAGGGTAGGCGAGGACGCCCACCCCACAAGAAGGAGAATTTGTTTCTTAGGAATCCCTAAGCTCAGTTTCTTGTAAAGAGTCTCAGCCGCAATCGTTCTGTATCAATCTCTGGCATGGTGTCATGGTAGAAATGGAAACACTACATTAAAAGGGGGTTACTTTGTTATTGTAAAAATTAATATAATCTTGATACTGTCAGCACCCCGCTCGCTTTGTGACGGGGCGTCATGCCTCTCCCTTTAGATAGCTGACCAGTCTAAGTCTTTAACTAGGCTACGTTTAAGTCAAGTGCTGAAAAACCTACCGGAGGATGCGTAGCTAGTCTTCCGCTCTAGTATCAAAAAATTAAACAGTTTTACGAGGGGTAAGACAGTGTTTTTTGAATATGCCGACCTTAAACATTGACGAAGCTAACGTTACCCAGAAATGGAGGGACATTTATGTCCAAAGTATTTGTAATTGACACTAACAAAAAACCATTAAATTCAATTCATTCAGCCCAAGCAAGACAACTTCTTAGGAATGGAAAAGCAGCAGTTTTTAAACGCTTTCCTTTCACAATCATCTTGAAAGAAGCTCGTCCCGATGTGCCCGTTGAACCTCTAAGAATTAAGATTGACCCTGGTTCCCAAATCACAGGCATCGCTATAGTTAATGACACAACCGGAGAAGTCATATTTGCTGCGGAAATTAAGCACCGAGGTTTTGCAATTCATGAATCTCTGACATCTAGAAAACAACTAAGAAGAAGTAGGAGAAATCGAAAAACTAGATATCGCCAACCACCAATTTCCGAGTGGTTTAGGAAAGGTAACAAACAACCTTGCCCGAAAAAACGTCGAGAGGGTTGGTTAGCCCCAAGCCTAAAAAGCCGTGTTGATAACATCAAAACTTGGGTTGAAAGATTGCGGAAAGTAGCTTCAATTGAAGCAATTTCTCAGGAATTAGTACGTTTTGATATGCAATTAATTCGGAATCCTGACATTCACGGGTTAGAATATCAGCAAGGAACTCTTTTCGGCTACGAGACTAGGGAGTACTTACTTGAAAAGTGGAATAGACAATGCGCTTACTGTAGTGTCAAAGATGTTGCATTTCAAATAGAACACATTCATTGTCGAGCTAAAGGAGGTAGCAACTCAATCACAAACTTGACTGTATCATGCAAAAAATGTAATCAGAAAAAAGGGATAAAAGATATCAAAGATTTTCTCAAAAAAGACCCTGTAAGGTTAGAGAAGATTTTGAAACAGGCTAAACAACTACTTACAGATGCTGCTGCTGTTAACACAACTCGGTTGGCATTACTGAAAACACTGAAAGCAACGGGACTTCCAGTAGAAACGGGAAGTGGTGGGTTAACTAAGTTCAATAGAACTAAACAGGAATTATCAAAAACTCATTGGGTTGATTCAGCGTGCGTTGGTCAATCAACTCCAATTCTAAATATTAAAGGTGTCAGACCCTTGTTGATTACAGCTAACGGTCATGGAACAAGACAAATCTGTCGTACAGACAAGTACGGTTTCCCAAATCGTCATTGTTCTAGAACTAAATTTCACTTTGGTTTTCAGACTGGTGACATCGTTAAAGCCGTTGTCACAAAAGGTAAAAAAGTTGGTCAATATGTTGGACGCCTTGCAACTCGTGCAACTGGCAGTTTCAACATTTCAAATAAGTCTGGATTAGTTCAAGGAATTAGCCACAAATATTGCCACAACGTACAGGCAAAGGATGGTTACTCATATGCATTTTAAATTATTTAGACGGCAATTAAAATTGCTCGTGTCGCGGTTCCTCCGTGGTCTAAAGACACACGGTTTCCCCGCTCCCGGAGGTTTTTAGATGAATAACTCTACGACTCTAACAAAATCCGATACAAAGGACCGTCGGCGTGAAAATGACTGGCGGTTATTTTTGCGTTTAGTCCCTTATGCCCGTCATTATGGAAAATTGCTAGCGCTGTCAATGCTGCTACTCGTACCCATAGCCCTCAGCAACGCTTTGCAACCTCTGCTTATCGGACAAGCAATTTCTCTCATTCGCAATGAACCCAACACCTACGAGTTTTTAAAAAATCGCCCTATGTTACAAGGGCTACAAATTATCGAAATCGTGCTACTGCTAACAGTCACAATTAGGCTGATATTAACAGGTTTTCAAGGTTATTTAGTACAAGCGGTAGGGCAAAAAATTACAGCAGAAATCCGAAAAGACTTATTCCATCACGTAACATCCTTAGCAGTGCGTTTTTTTGATAGGACGCCTGTAGGTAAAATTATTACTAGACTCACCAGCGATGTGGAAGTGTTGGGAGATGTATTTGCAACTGGTGCAATCGGCATTGTGTCGGATTTGTTTTCTATGCTGGTAATTATTAGTTTTATGTTTTCTATCAATTGGCAACTGGCTTTGTTGCTCTTGTTGATGCTCGTACCAGTATCGGGAGTGATTACTTATTTTCAGTTGCAATACCGGAAAGCAAATTACAAAGCAAGAGAAGAAATTTCGATGCTGAATTCTCAGTTACAAGAAAATATTATTGGCATTAATGTCGTACAACTGTTTCGGCGAGAAAAATTTAACGCAGGGTTGTTTCGCAAGACCAACAATCGTTATATTCGAGAAGTCGATAGCACTATCTTTTTCGAGTCTGCTGTTTCTGCAACATTGGAATGGATTGCTTTGATTGCGATTGGGATTGTTTTATGGGTGGGAAGTAATTTGCTACTGCAGCAAAACTTGACTTTCGGGATTTTATCTGCCTTTGTTTTGTATGCCGAACGATTGTTCCAACCCCTACAACAATTTGCTGAAAAATTTACTGTCATTCAAGCAGGTTTTACAGCAGTGGAACGTGTCAGCGAAGTTTTAGATGAACCAATAGAAATTCGCGATCGCGCAAATCCCAGATTCTCTATTTTAGACTCAAGATTGGGGTACATTGACGAAATTACAGATCGAGTGACACTTACCAACTTGCAACCCAAACGAGGGGAAATCCGTTTTGAACATGTTTGGTTTGCCTACAAAGATGATGAATATGTCATCAAAGATTTAGATTTCACCATCAATCCCGGAGAAAAAATTGCATTGGTAGGACCAACAGGTGCGGGGAAAAGTTCCATTATTCGACTTTTATGCCGTCTTTACGAACCCAGTCAAGGGCGTATATTTGTAGATGGTGTAGATGTTCGAGAAATACCCCAAGCCGACTTGCGACGTTACATGGCAGTCATTTTGCAAGACGGCTTTTTATTTGCAGGTGATGTCAAAAGCAACATTAGCTTGGGAGACATTTACAGCTTTGAAGAAATTCAACAAGCTGCAGAGAAAACTAATGTAGCCTCGTTTATCGAGCAATTGCCACAAGGATACGATACCCAACTACGAGAACGTGGCACAAATCTTTCAAGCGGACAAAAACAACTATTAGCTTTTGCTCGTGCAGCAATTCGCAGTCCAGAAGTTTTAGTTTTAGACGAAGCCACTGCAAGTTTAGATGTTGTCACAGAAGCTTTAGTTCAGGAAGCGCTAGACAAGCTTTTGTCAGGACGTACCGCCATTATCATTGCTCACCGCCTGTCTACCATTCGCAATGTAGATCGGATTTTTGTACTTAAGCAAGGAGAACTCATAGAACAAGGAAGCCATGAAGAGTTATTGCGTCAAGGAGGAATGTACGCAACTCTTCATAATTTGCAAATGTTAGGAAGTTGAGTTAATTAATAGTAGGGGCGCAAGGCATTGCGCCCTTACAGTTGTTAGCGGTTAGTAGATAGCGGTTGATAGTTAACAACCAACAACTAACAAATAACAACCAACAACTAACAACTAACAACTAACAACTAACCCTTTTTGGAGAAAAATCGATGTGGGTGTTTGCCGTCTTCATCTGTTTCTGTTGGATGGTGTCTTTGTGTTTACATGAATTTGGTCATGCAATAGTGGCATATTGGGGTGGAGATACTTCAGTTAAAGAAAAAGGATATCTAACTCTTAATCCTCTCAAATATACCGATCCGGGTTTAAGCTTAGTTATGCCACTCTTTTTCCTCCTTCTGGGTGGAATTGCTCTCCCTGGAGGTGCAGTTTACATTAACCATCATCGATTACGCAATCGTTGGTGGCTTAGTGCTGTGTCGGCAGCTGGTCCGATTGCCAATATAATTGTTGTGTTGTTGTTATCGCTGCCTTTTCTCTTAGGTTGGCATACTCAATTATTAGAGAACGGTAGTATGTTTTGGTTTTATTTAATGACCTGTTTGGCTTATGTTATCGTCCTAAATATCTATGTTGTTTTTATTAATTTATTGCCGATTCCCTCTCTTGATGGTTATGGAATTATTGAGCCTTGGTTACCCCGTAACATACAAGTCGAGCTTAACAGAATAGGCAAGTATGGTATCTGGATTCTAATAGGATTGCTCTGGTTTGCCCGTCCGTTTAATAAATTTTTATGGGATATCACGCATAAAATTAGCGGATTGCTTGGTGTTTCGCCAGCTTTGGCATGGGGAGGAGGAGAAATATTTAGCCAATATTCTCTTTATATTATCTTAGGATTAATTTTTATATTATGGTTATTTCGAGACAAGAAAAAAGATTCTTATCATAAAGGAAAACAGTTAGTTTCTAAGAATCGCTATCAAGAGGCAGTTGCTGCATTAGATAAATCTATTGAAAAGCAACCCAAGGACTTTGATTCTTGGTTTTTGCGTGGGTATGCACTGTACTGTATGCAACACTATGAAGAAGCGCTCGATTCTTACGATAAAGCAGCATCAATCCAGCCCGATAATGCGAATGTGAGATATTACCAAGGAATTGTGTTCCAGGATTTAGAAAAAGTAGAAGAAGCTTTATCTGTATATACCGAAGCAGTACAACTCAAACCTGATTTTCCAGAAGCTTTAAGTCATAGAGGCTATATTTTAATAGATTTAAAACGTTATAAAGAAGCGCTTGCAGATTTCGATACAGCAATCCAGTATCAAAAAACATATGTAAATGCTTGGGTAGGTAAAGGTGATGTGTTAGTCAAAATGCATCGCTACGAACAAGCAGTTAGTGCTTATACCCAAGTGGTGAAATTACAACCCAATTCTTCAGCTTGGATGAGTAAGGTTAGAGTATTGGAGAATAAATTACAACAGTATGAAAAGGTTTTAGATGTCTATAATGAGAAAATAAAGTATCAACCAGAGGACGCTGATATCTGGTATCGACGAGGATTGATTTTAGAGAAATTACAACGTCAAGATGAGGCTTTAGAGTCATTTGAGCAAACTATAAGATGTTACACTCGGTTGCTAAAACATCAACCAAAGGATGCTTATATTTGGTACGAAAAAGGATCTTTATTAGAGAAATTACAACGGGATAAAGAGGCATTAGTCGCCTATAACAAAGTGGTGGAAATTCAACCGGATTTCGAGCAAGCTTGGTATAAACAAGGCATAATTCTAGAAAAACTAGAGCGTTATGAAGAAGCATTATTTGCCTATAACAAAGTGGTAGAAATTCAACCTGGTTTCAATGAAGCTTGGTATAACCAAGGCATGACTCTAGAAAAATTACAGCGTTATGAAGAAGCGATCGCAGCTTATGATAAGGCTATTGAAATCTGTCCAGATGATTGCAATTCTTGGTTTCAAAAGGGGCGGGCTTTAGTATTAAATAAGCAAGATGAAGCTGCTCTTGAGTCCTTTAATCAAGCAATTACCATTCATTCAGAATTTTATAATTTTTGGTTTTGGCGTGGCTCTGTACTCGAGCAATTGCAACAGTATGAAGATGCACTTTTGGCTTATGAAAAATCCATTGAACTTAAATCAGACTATCCCTATGCTTGGGCTGGTAAAGGTATTGTTTTAATGAAGTTAAAACGCTACGAGGGATCTCACGCTGCTTACGATCGCGCACTTGAACTAAAACCTGACATCGATTATGTTTGGTACAACAAAGCTTCTTGTTATGTATTAGAAGGTAATATACCTCTAGCGATTCAAAACCTACAAAAAGCAATTAGTTTCAATCCAGAAAAAATTCTCAATGAGGTTAAAAGCGATCCGGTATTTGATGCAATTCGGGAACATCCACTTTTTAAAGCTTTAGAAATTTGATAAGTTAGGGGTTTTCAGCAAGTCAATTATTCCAGATTGTGGGACGGGCGAGGACGCCCGCACCACAAGAAATTCCAGCCACAAGAAATTCCAGCCACAAGAAATTCCAGCCACAAGAAATTCTGGGAAGAAATTTTGGGAGATTTTTTATTTGAAGTCCCTTGGTGGTTGTAGAGATGCACTGTTCATAGCGCCTCTGCAACCACTAACTACTTACTACAAGTTGCAAACTTAGTAGAAGCAACCCAAAGACTATCAACTGAATAGTTGACAACCACTGATTCTTGTGTAGAGGTACAAGAAGGTTTAATTTTCACGGCTTTAGCTTCATCTTTGACAAGCTTAGCTTGATAACAGTACGCCGAGCCATCTGGTTTCTCAAAAGTTATTTCACCCAACACCATTTTTTCCTCTAAATGTTGCTGGATAATCTTACCTGTCACTTTGTAATCGAACCAATCCCATCCGTGGCGTAAGATAAGTTCTCTCTCTAAAGCCTGAATTGCATTTGGTAAAATTCCCCAGCCTCGGTACACTTTTGTTAAGGAATTAATATCACCAGTCCGTGTCAAAATTGACTTAAATGATTCTTGGTCTAAACCACCATAGTATCTTCCTTCAGGCAAATCTATAGCTGTTGGTGCAAACCGATGTCCGCCTATATGGCTGGATTTCCAAATCCGAACCTTGTCGAGTCCCAAGCTAAAAACGGAGGTTGTTGCATGGAAGTAAAAGGGATTTCCATATCGAGCACAACAGCGATCGCGACTCCCGTGGGTACAGATAAGTATATCTCTTGTTGTACTTGTTTCTACCTCACCGTCTATCCCAGAACGCATCCACTTTTTAACAACAGTTGCAACTTGTTCGATATTTCTCAAACAAAATTCTTGTTTGTGATATCCATTACTCAGTCCTTCTTTTTTTTGATAAATCAGAAGGGTTGTTTTTTCTACTTTATGGGATGAGTTATTGCTAATTAAGAGAAACGAGATTGGTAGTTTCTCTCGCTTTATTTCCTTAACTAACATCTGTAAATTCTCTGGAACCCATCTGGAATCTATTGCTTCTGGCGACCAAGGTGGAGGACATTCAACCAATATGTAAGTTTGGTAATTGCTAGCACTACCAATAATATCTTCTCCCGCTTCGCGTGAATTGTCAGAACAAAAGAAAGTATTCATCTACCTTTACTAGTTAACGTGTTTTGACGGACAAAGGATATTACAAACAGAGATAGTTACTTTAACTACGGTCTCCCCTCTTGGCGCAATCTGCTATTATAAAAAATTTTCGACTGTCAAAAATAGCTTTTTTTGTACAATTTCCTTGAAGGAATCGTTGGATAAAAAATGATTCTAGTTTGTCTGTTAATCGGTACATATTGCAAAAAATTCTCAATTGTGTCTTAAAAAAAAGAAAAGTGCAGCATCAATGTTTTAAGCGTTAGTTAGCTAGTAACTTAGCCAACGCTCTTGTCTTCTATAGCTTAATACTAAATATTAGCAACTACTAACCGTTAATGTCACTTTCTTCAGCATTAGCACTTGATGCGATAAGAGGTACTTTTACTTAGCAGTTTCAGGATAATTGACTTAATTTTAATGCAAACCTTTCTGCCTTTTGACTACTTTTAGGCAGACATTGCAATATCCTGAGACACACTTTGTCTCAGACACTCTCAGTCACTTTTTCACACCATCTGACTGTCTGAAAATTACGTCAACAGTCAGACAAGTGCTCATGCTACGACTCTAACTGAAGTCAATAACAAAAGCAAGTATTTGCTAATTATTCTAATCTTTACTTAAGTTTTAAATGAAATGATACAAGATAATCTAATATGAACTGGTATCGAGTGGCTGAAAAGCCTTTTAAAAGCGAGTTTTGTTATCCGGATAGAATATATTAATTATTCTTGCTTCGGAGAAAAAAAGTATTAATACTCCTAGTCAGTAGTTACTGCTCTAGGTTGGTAACTCAGTAATTTTCATCTGATGAGTTGAAATTGCTTATGGCTGTAGCTTCTTTCCGCTTTTATGCAGAGTTAAATGATTTCTTACCTACTCAGAAAAGGGAGGTAAGTATAGAACATTCCTTTACCGAACGAGCTTCCATAAAAGATATGATAGAAGCTTTAGGTGTTCCCCATCCAGAAGTGGACTGTATTGAAGTGAACGGCAAATATGTAGATTTTTCCTACATAGTGCGTGATAGAGATACAATTAGTGTTTATCCAATTTCTGCCAAATCCCAATTATCCAGCATTTCAACAAGACCTCAACTCCCAAGCAAAATTCGGTTTGTTTTAGATATTCATTTGGGCAAATTGGCAACATCTTTACGCTTGTTAGGCTTTGATACTTTGTACCGCAATGATTACGCCGATGAAGAATTAGCTCGTATCTCTAGCACCCAAGAACGAATTTTGTTAACACGAGATAAGCCGGGTACGGCTTGCGCTTCGCGAACGCGGTTTATTAATGAGAAGCATTGTAATACATGGATATTACGTGAGAAACACCGCTCCACAGCAGCAAATTGTGGAAGTGATGCAACGTTTTCAGTTATATCAATTAGTATCGCCCTTTCAAAGATGTTTGCGCTGTAACGGGTTACTTGAATCCGTACCCAAGGAAGCGATCGCTGACCAATTACCAGAAAGCGTTCGTTTGTACGTTAACGAATTTTATCAGTGTCAAAACTGCAACCAGGTCTACTGGAAAGGGTCTCATTATGAAAAATTGCAACAGTTTATTGATTCGGTTATTAATAATCGTTAGTGGTTAGTGGTTAGTGGTTAGTAGTTGATGGTTGGCGACTAACAACTAACAACTAACAACTAACAACTATCAATTAACTATGTCATTAATCTTAGCCCTTGATTTTGGTGGTACAAAGCTAGCAGCAGCGACTGTTAATGCTGGTTCTAGGGATTGGTTGAGTTACGAACGCCGTCTGCAAGGTGAAAATGCAAGTGCTAATACCGATTTGGAAATTATGCGATCGCTGATGGCTTCGGTGCTACAAGAGAAAAAACCGGATGCGATCGGTGTTAGCTTTGGAGGACCAGTAGATGCAACAACTGGGACAGTGCGGCTATCTCATCACGTCCCTGGATGGGAGAATATACCTTTACGGAAGTTGTTAGAGGAAGAATTTAGCGTTCCGTGTAGTGTAGATAATGATGCCAATGTTGCAGCTTTGGGCGAGTATCGCTTTGGTGCGGGTCAGGGATACGATAGCTTGTTTTATATGACTGTCAGTACTGGTGTGGGGGGCGGTTGGATAATTAATGGTTTACCCTGGCGAGGTGCAGAAGGGATGGCTGGTGAAATCGGACATATGGTCGTCGATCCGTCGGGACCAGTTTGTTTGTGTGGAAAGCGGGGGTGTGTAGAAAGGCTAGCGTCGGGACCTTATATGGCGTTGGATGCGAGGGAGGCTTTGTTGAATGAACGCACTAGAAGCAGAGGAGAAATTTTGAGGGAGTTAGTGGGAGATAAACTGGAGTTGATTACAGGGAAGGTAGTGAGTGAGGCGGCGACAACTGGGGATGAATTGGCTGTGGAACTTTTGTACAGGAGTAGCTGGGCTTTAGGTGTAGGGATTGGCAATGTCGCGAATTTGATGAATCCACAACGATTTGTGTTGGGTGGTGGCGTAACGAAAGCCGGAGAGAATTTTTGGGCTGTGTTGCAAAGAGTCGCGAGGGAGACTGCTTTACCAGAAGTCAATTTTGAGATTGTTCCGGCTGTGCTTGGTGATGATGCACCTTTATGGGGAGCCGTAGCGCTTGCTATGCTAAAGTTGTCAACAACCCCTAAAACATAAATTTATGGTAAAGGATAACTTCAAACGGATATCCTTTGACTTTCGTAGTAATCGGACATACTAAAACCAAATCTACTCTGCGGTTATATTTAAATAATGAGATAACAAGTGCAGGACGCCTACCAGCTTGCTCGCGACCAACTTGAGGTGTAAAGTTAATCCAAATGATGTCGCCTTGCTTGGGAATATATAACTCAGACTCAGAAGACTTCACGACCTATGGGTTCTCCGCTATCAATTTCACTATGTAAATTATCCGTTGTTACCCGTGACAGTAGCTCATCTAAGTTATGTACTTGTTTGCGAAAGCGGGGTAAGCTACTCGTGATACTTTGCAATGCCAAGGATTGTACTGATTGACCAGTTAACTCAGACAGGTGATTTAATTCTTCAAATAGTGATTCTGGAATTTCTAATGTCAGCTTCTGGGTAAACATCTTTTACTTGCTTTGATTATTGCTATCTCTTTATTATAGGAAGCAGTGTAGATAATGATGCCAATGTTGTAGCTTTGGGCAAGTATCGCTTTGGTGCGGGTCAGGGATACGATAGCTTGTTTTATATGACTGTCAGTACTGGTGTGGGGGGCGGTTGGATAATTATTTAGCTCATCAGCTACAACTTGAGGGATTATGACTACACGGTAGAGTTCTTGCAATATGTCGATCTGGTCGATGAGCAATAGGTAACAAATTGGGGAAGTATCAGAGACGATAATCATTGCACTCTAAATTCCTTAAGAGTTTGAATATCTCTTTCTAATTCAGTCGCATCATAATTAAGATAAACACCCATCCTTTTCAAAAAGGCATGAGTTTCTAAACGAGACTCTAACTGAAGTATTTGTCGGACTTCAGATGTACTAATTTCCCCACAACGATAAGCATCAGCGACAATCACTTCTAATAGTCTACGAGAAAGGCTGCCCCATGCTTGGTCTAACCGGTTGGCAATTTCATCGGGAATTTCAACTGTGATTTGCATAGAGTATTCTAGCGATAGCAGTAGTTTTATTCCATTTTAATCATGTCACCTTGCTTAGAAACATATAACTTAGCATCAGTTGACTACAGGACTTACAGGTTCTCCACTGTCAGTAGACTAAAAAGTTTTGTAAGCGTTAAAAAAAGTAGCCTATGATACAGCTTTTCGAGAGTTCAAAAGAGTCGATCGCTTATAATAATACGTAGAGACCCTGCTTATGTAATTTGAAAGGTTGCCATGAGTAATTATACTTCTATCAAAATAATTGTTGAATTATCAGCGTTGGCAAATGAGTTTATTAAAAAAAGTAAGTACTAAATATAAGCGAAACGAGCGCTTAAGGCATATTGGTTTGTACTTATTTGCCTTTGTTCCTTGGACAATAGTTTTAGGACTTCTTGGCTGGTCTTATTATGATTCAAAACAAACAGAAAATCAGGAATGAAGTTAAAGTCAATAGTAACTTTTTGCTGTCCTTATCGAATATCTATTTTGTATCAAAAATATTTTTTTTGTTCTCGCTAGTCAACTTTGTTGAAAATAACAACAGGTTAAAATTTTTATGACTACTGACTTAACATCAAAAGTATCCCCTGATTTTCTAACCGTGCTTTCTCAAGCCGTGGCTTTCTATCAAGGACAGACAAATCAACGTCCTTCTGCTGAATCCGTCGTTGATGCATTGCTGCAAGCAGAAAAAGCTGCCAAACAACAAAGACTGACTTATGCATTTGAACCTCTTTTAGGTAAATGGCGATTATGTTTTACCACTGGAACTAAAAAATTGAGAAAGCGAGGGGGAATTGTTTTGGGTAAAGGCTTTTATATGCCTAAGTTAACTCCAGCCCATATTTCCTTTAGTGCGGCTTCTCAAGAAGATAAAAATTTAGGCAAAGGAGCAATTACTAATTCTGTTCAATTAAGCCCAATATTTTTAAAATTTGAGGGATTAGCTCAGTACTTAGGAAAAAAGAACTTGCTAGCATTCGATTTCAATCGCATACAATTGCAACTCTTTGGTCGAACTATTTACAGTGGAAATGTAAGAGGTGGTAAAGTTCAGGCTGCAAATTTTTACAACCAATCCATTGCTAAATTGCCCTTTTTTGCCTTCTTCCTAGTTACAGAAAACTTCATTGCAGCCCGTGGTCGTGGAGGTGGTTTAGCACTTTGGATTCGCGAACATTGACCACTCCCCAGCTTACAGATTTCCAAAAAATAAATTCTTCATCTTGTGGTTCATTTAGGTGAAAACTGCTGTAAAAACAGTAGCCCGCACAGGCGGGCTTTGTTTGTATAGCCTTACACTTCTAGTGTAGGATAACTACGATCGCTTGGCGCTTGGTTCGTAAAGGTAAGTCATATCGGGACCAGAGGGGATAATACCGCCCGGATTGAGAGGAAAAAGATTGCCATAATAATCCCGCTTGACACTTTCCACGTCACAAGTGTCAGCAACACCAGGAAGTTGGTACAAGTCCCGTAAGTAAGCGCTGAGATTTTGATAATCTTTAATTCTTTTACGATTGCACTTAAAAAGTCCGTGGTACGCACTATCAAAGCGAAATAATGTAGTAAATAGACGGACATCCGCTAATGTTACAGTATTTCCACATAAATATCGACTTGAACTAAGCGTATCTTCAATTTTATCTAAAGTTGTGAAGAGTTCATTGGAAACTTTATCGTAAGCCTCCTGAGTTTGAGCAAAACCACAACGATAAACACCATTATTAACACTTGTATAAATCAAATCATTCCAATCATCAATTTTCTGTTTGAGTTCCGTCGGGTACAAATCTAAAGTCGGATTTTGAGCAAACTCGTTAAACTCCGAATTCAGCATAACGATAATTTCTGAACTCTCATTATTAACGATGGTTTTAGTCTGGTTATCCCACAAAACCGGAACCGTACTCCGTCCCGTATAACCCGCTTCAGCAAGCTGATATAGTTCAGCAAGGGTACGACAACCAACATAATCTTGGTTAAAGATCCAACCTCCTTCTATTGGAGAAGGGTCAACAACAGTAACTGGTATAATTTCCTCAAGCCCTTTGAGTGCTCGAACAACAAGAGTCCGGTGCGCCCAAGGACAACTCATTCCTACTATTAAGCTGTAACGATTTGCGGCGGGTAAGTACTGGTTGTCTGCCTTTGTTCCTACAAAGTTCCGGAAATAACTGCTTGGACGAATGTATTCTCCTGATGTGTTGCGGGGGGCTAGCTTTGACATCATCATATGCCAGAGAGTGACCCAAACAAACTTTCCTAGCTTAATGATGAGTTTTGGTGGAAGTGACCTTCTTTTGTTATTGGTCTTGGAAATCTCTACTTTCATGGGAATTGTCCCCAAACATACAACTCGAACTAAAAACAGCAGAATATAGCACTCCTAAATTATTTGTAACGTAGTAACGTAGGGTGGTCAATGCCCACCACTAAGACTTTTGGTGGGTATTGCCCACCCTACGTGTATTTCATAAATCAAATAGGATTGCTATATTAATTAGATCTTGCACCAAATTTTTGGCAAGTGCGAGCTAACATAGTTTTCATATATTTACGAATCGGGAATAGTTGAGACAAGGTTCTTCCAACCTATTTTCAGTAATGAAACTCTATTATTTTATACATATACAACCAGAATAAAAACTTATTTTTCCCAAGTCTATAATAGAGTTAGTGTTCATAAACTCAATTATTTGTTACATCGACTTAGCTAACACCTAAGACACTCTCATGTATATTCTTTAATAAAGATTAATATATAATATGCTTTGCTGCCTAAATCCTGAGTGTTCTCAACCTATAAATCCAGATAGAACAAAGTTCTGCATCAATTGCGGAGCAGAATTAGTATCTCTCCTAAGAAATCGTTATCGTGTTATTAAGCCGCTAGGAGGGGGAGGATTTGCTCGTACTTATCTTGCAGAAGATATGGATAAGTTGGATGAGCATTGTGCTGTCAAACAACTCGCACCACAAGTTCAAGGGAGTTGGTCGCTGAAAAAAGCAACAGAGTTATTTCAACAAGAAGCAAAACGGCTACAACATTTGGGAGAGCATCCTCAAATTCCTCACCTATACGCCTATTTTAAGCAAGATGACTACTTGTACTTAGTGCAGCAGTTTATCAAAGGGCAAAATTTAATGGAAGAATTAAAACAGCAGGGGGTATTTGATGAAGTAAAAATTCGAGGCGTTTTGCATGATTTATTACCAGTTATAGCAGCAGTCCATCAGCAACAGGTAATTCACCGAGATATTAAGCCAGAAAATATCCTTCGCCGGGAAAGCGATGGGAGATTGGTACTAATTGATTTTGGAGTAGCCAAGCAGAAGACAAGCACAGCAGTCGCAACCGCAAATCATCAACCGGGAACATACATTGGTTCTTTTGGTTATGCACCGCTCGAGCAAATGCAAAAAGGTGAGGCTTATCCATCTAGCGATCTTTATAGCTTAGGAGGCACTTGCTTTCATCTGCTAACCAATGCTCATCCCATAGACATCTGGTTAAGAGAGGGTTATAGCTGGGTTTCTAGATGGAGACAATACGTACAACAACCAATCAGTCAAGAATTAGCTCACATTCTCGATAAGTTGTTGCAAGTTTATCACGAAGAGCGTTATCAATCAGCAAGAGCTGTTTTACAAGATTTAAATTTTAAATCGCTACCACAACAATCTTTCTCTACATCACGACTTGGTTCGTTTTCAACAATACTTTCTCCGCACCAACCCTCAACAATCCCCTCATACACTCAACCACCAAGCCCAGACCCATCCTTGTATCTCAAAAAACTACTGCCAACAGCAGTTATTGCAGGATCGGGAAGCTCATTTTTAGCGCTTATCCTTCTAAGTTTCTTAGAAACAGTTTGGATGAGTTCTGGTATTTGGTTACTACTTTTGGGAGTTATTATCTTTTTTCAGACTCTCTCAATTTCCGAAAAAACTTATTTGTTTACTGTTTCTGCAATTACAACATTGTTTATTTTCCTGGTTTATCAAAGCTTGTCGATTTCCAATCTTCTTAAATCCGGTTTACATGGGCTGGGAATTTTTATACTGCTAGTTCTACTTGCTGGATTGTTATCTTTTGCTCTGCTCAATTTATCACAACTTTTAAATAAATTGATTTCTAATTATTTTTAATTAAGAACATGGAACTTTCTTACCTCCTATGCTCGCAACGCGGGAATGAAAACTTTTTAACCCTACGCTGTATTTTCAAGACAGATATCCACGCTCAAATGTCCACAACGAGGAAATGAAAATAATTCTTTACCCATGCCCAATGACGCGCTCTGTGCTATCTCCTTACGGAGACGCTACGCGAACAACTAGTGGTAACCACAAGCTAGCACTGGCTCCCCAATGCCCTATTTTCTAAATAGAATATAAATTTTATTTTAGGTTATTTATATGAATGAGAAAGAAAACATCAGGTTGCTTGCTTCTTTTTTGATAGCTGGAGCATTAATAACAGGTATTTTGTGGTTATTAGGTAAATTTGTCAGTCCACAACAAACGAACAATCAATTACCAGATTCAGGCTCGATAAGTGTCACCTCAAATGACAACATAAGTTTGGGTGAGGAGATTTTTATTACTAAAAACAACTCTACTGAAAAAATAGAAGGGAGTAAAGCATTTGCCAAAGGCGATTTTGCCACGGCTGTCCAGCAATTTACCGCTGCTTTGAATAAGAATCGCAACGATCCAGAAACTTTAATTTATTTAAATAACGCTAATGCCGAATCACATAAAAGTAATACAAAACCTATAAAAGTTAGTGTTCTTTTGCCATTAGGAACAGTAGATCAAGCAGAAGAGACTTTACGCGGAGTAGCTCAAGCTCAAGATGCGCTTAATAACAGCCGTGACAAAATTAATGGAGCTTGGTTACAACTTCAAATTGCGGCAATTCCAAATTTTAGAGACACTCAAGCTATTGAAAGTCTAAATCGGCGCTTGATTGACGATCCAAGCATATTAGCCTCTGTAGGGTTTACTCGCGATCCGTCTATTTATAACGATCGCAAGTTAGTCATGGTTTCTACTGGTAATGTAAGTTCCAGGCAATCGTTCCAGGGGCAACAATATGTATTCTATGCTACTCATAAACCTAGTATTTTTAGCGACAAGCTGGCTGAATATATAGTGAAAAGAACTGGTATAAAAAATATCGCTATTTGTAAAGATTCGTCATCACAACAAACACAAGACAGATCGAGAGAGCCGAGTATCAATAGAGAAACCCTTATAAAACTACACCAAGAATCTATTAAAAGTAGTAAGTATCAAGGTAAAGTCACTAATACAAATTGTGATTTTGGTGACAGTACCCCAGTAGGCGATATTTTAAGACGAGCCAGAACAGATGGAGCAGAAGGTTTACTATTATTTCCTAGTTACCGCTCAATTAATAATCCCAATTCAAAGTTTTTCGAGTTGATACGAGAAAATAAAAAACAAGGGGAGCTACCACTGTTTGGTTATCAAAATATGTACAACAGCAGAATGTTGAAGTATGGAAGAGAGAACTTAAACAAAATGGTATTAGCTGTACCTTGGCATCGAGATGCAAATCCAGACAATCCTTTCTCTACAGAAGCTTCCCATCTTTGGGGTGGTGAAGTCAGCCCGCACACTGCGATCGTGTATGATGCACTTCAAGCAATTATTACAGGCTTGCGAGAAGACAGCACTCGTGAAGGTTTACAAAAAACTCTGTCTAAACCTGACTTCGTAGCTTTCGGTGCAGCCGGAAGAATTAAATTTTCACCACAAGGCGAACGCGATCGCGAAGGGGGAGTTTTTCTTGTCAGAGTTGAACCCTGTAACTCTGGTAGAGGTTGCGAATCAGATTCTCAACTTCGTTTTAATTTGATAGAAAATTAAACCGCAGCCTGTAGCAGATGGACGCGGATAGTTGTTTTTATACTGTCTGCGCGCGTCCGCGTTCATCTGCGGTTCAAAAACTAAAACTCTAATACTAACTCAAAGAAGCTAAATCCGGCAATACCAGTGAATTCAAATGCGTCCACAGTTGCAGATCGGTAAAATCTGGAATTGTCATAAATGCCCCAATTGCTAAAAGAACCTTTGGATCTTGGGTGGAAGTCACACCAACCGTAGGGATACCAGCACCAACAGCAGAACGAATCCCAGATGGTGAGTCTTCAAGTACAATAGCTTGTTCTGCTGTTATACCTAAGTGCTTTAGCGATACTTGGTAAGGTGCGGGGTCTGGTTTGCCTGCTATGCAATCTTCTCCTAGGACAATTGTATCAAAGACTTTCTGAATATCCAAAACTTCTAACATAAATTGTACGTTGAGTTTTGGTGCGTTTGTGACTAAAGTACGTTTGAGTTTATGCGTATCTGTCCATGCTATAAGTTCTGCAAATCCATCCATAGGCTTGAGAATTTCTCTGGCTTTTTGCCGGAAAAGTTCCTCTTTGTCGTCTGCAAATCTTACACTTTCTTCCGATGATAATTGTGGTAGTAAATCTTCTATAATTTGTGGGTTTGTTCGCCCGCTTATTCTGGATTTATAAAATGTTTCGTCAATATCCATGCCATAATCTCTCAGCATTTCCCGCCACGCTTGGTAGTGTATTGGGTCAGTATTGGCAATCGTCCCATCTAAGTCAAAAAGAATTGCTGCCAGCATGGTTTTTACCGTGTAAACTCTTGTAAAGTTTCTTTAAATAGTTTACACTCTTTTTTCCAAATTTGTTATCTCACAACATTCAATAAGAAGAAAAAACTATAATTAATTATCCAAATTGTGACAACCTATAGATACGAGTAAGGGTTGTCGGGTAAGTATACCCTTACTCGTTTCCTTTTCCTAAGTTAGAGTCACAGATTTTCTGTATAGTCCAATGCCAACTGCAAAAAAGTCTTTCCGTGTCGATGCTCTACAAGTACAGGTTTACAAATCAGAAGTCGAACTAGCGCTGGATGTTGCAGAAACAACACAACAGTATTTAAAGAACATCCTCCTAAAGAAAGAAACGGCTGCTTTATTATTAGCAACAGGGAATTCTCAACTTAAATTTCTTGATGCTTTGATTGCAAATGGTGGTATTGATTGGTCGCGAATTATCTTGTTTCATTTAGATGAATACTTGGGTATTGCATCTAACCATTCTGCTAGTTTCCGCCATTATTTACGAGAACGTGTAGAAAATCGGGTAAATCCTAAAATGTTTCACTATATTGAAGGTGATACCTTACAACCTTTGATAGAATGCGATCGCTATACCAAATTACTGCAAGCACAACCAATAGACTTATGCTGTCTTGGGGTTGGCGAAAACGGGCATCTCGCTTTTAACGATCCTACAGTCGCTGACTTTAACGATTCCTATGCAGTAAAACTCGTGAAGCTAGATGATACAAACCGCCAACAACAAGTTAATACGGGTTATTTCTCAAAATTAGAAGCTGTTCCGCAGTACGCTTTTACCGTCACGATTCCGTTGATTTGTTCTGCTCAAAAAATTATCTGTCTTGCACAAGGAAAACGCAAAGAAAAAATTGTACAACGGATGTTGCATGGAGACGTGACTGCTAATTGTCCTGCTTCTATTCTTCAAAGGTGCGATCGAGCAACATTATTTTTGGATGTAGATTCTGCTGCTTTAGTAGAAATACCTTAATATCATCAAGGGGGGACGGCGTTAGCAGGGGGGTGAATTTTCTTACAACTCATTTAAGATTGCTATGTGAGTATCCTATTAAAGGCAATTCTAGATTAACCAGAAGCCAAAACTGCACCGCTTATGTGGTGCAGTTTTGAGTAGTTTACAAGTTTCTACACATTATTTTCCTTTCCATGTGGTACACTAGTACCAGTGCCATCACAAATCCCACCATACATTGGTGGGTTTTTCTATTTCCATCATAGTATCTTTATCGCTGTCCCGTCTGAAGTGGTGCAAACTCCTTAGCAATCTCTTCACTCACATTATCGGGACAAAGCACTGAAAAGACTACTTTAGCCAACATCAGATGGGTTGTGGTTGTTGGGTGTAAATCATCCCAGAAAAAGAACTTACCTGTACCTTGCTGAGATTGAGCAATTTTGTTAAGTTTAGGGTCAGTAACATTTGTGAAACCAAATTTTGCTGGGTTATTAATGATTTGACTAAAGATTGAATTAATATCGAACAAGATAATATTCGCACTCTCGTCATAAGAGGACTTTAACGCATCAAAAGCTTTTGCCAAACCCGCGTTATGAGCTTTTGTTAATTCATTCAGTAAAATAGATTTCTGAGAGTCATTACGAGTTAACGGCACTACACCTAAATCTGGTAAATTGAGAACCAATATATTCCGAGCACCTATTTTAGCAAGTGAGGAGACAGCGTTTACCAGATTTTGAATAGGTAAGGTAGGGTCAGTCACGCCACCACCCAAGTAATCGTTACTCCCAGCCCACACAATGTAAAGACCTTGAGAGTTAACATCCTGACGGTTTTCCTTAACAGATGCAGTAAAGTTGTTAATTTGTTGCTGCAATCCCGGTAAGTTTAGAGGGTTATCGGGAATCATGGTATTCGCACTTCCTGTATTAGCACCACCTGTCGCAAAATTTGTGCTTCTGTTCGTCGTCAATCCCATCAAGAGTGCAAGATATTCTACCCATACCAAACCATTAGAAAAATGACCTTGAAAGTATGGCGGTGATGGTGGGCTTCCCTCACCTTTCGCTTTCTTTGTCGCGTCAAAAGCATTACCAAGATCGCTAAGACTATCACCAAATACGTAAAGAGCAGTGTATTTATTCTGGAATTGTAGTACTCCTCTGGTATCTGGTGTAAAAGATTCGCCTTCTAAATCGGGGCTGAGATGGCGATACTGATTCACCATATCATAGAGATTAACGTGCATAGCTGTAGTTTCTCCTCGAAGCTGAAATGTTTTTGTTGAAAAACAAAGGCAAGAATAATCACTTGAACCTTGCTATATATGATATGGAGTACAGCAGATTGTACTTATGCACAGCAACCACCTATAACTCTCAATTCATTGTTTCTGCAAAATTTTCAACAAAAAACATCAATCTTTTCATAAATTTTTAGCTAAGGCATCTGCAGTAACAGATTTATCTGGATAATGATTTGTTAAGCTGTAAGCGCTGGTAGGAGGAGCAATGTCAGCGTAATGCACTGGTTGTTATCTGGTCGTTTGAAAGTAGAGAAGTTAAAGGTAAAGATAGAGGGCTTACCAGAATCGTTACACGGTACGAAGCTGGTACATCTATCTGACTTGCACTATGATGGCTTGCGATTGTCAGAAAAAATGTTACAAGAAGCGATCGCAATTAGCAATGAAGCGCAACCCGATTTAGTTGTACTTACAGGTGATTATGTAACCGACGATCCATTACCCATTCAGCAGCTGGTGCTACGACTCAAGCATCTTCAAAGTCGTGCTGGAATTTATGCTGTGCTGGGCAATCATGACATATATTACAAACGTTCAAAAACTATAGTTACGGATGCACTTAACAGCATAGGTGCTACAGTACTTTGGAATGAAATCGGTTATCCATTTGGGGAAGAACTACCATTTGTGGGGTTAGCTGATTATTGGTCGCGAGAATTTAACCCCAAACTAGTAATGGATCTGTTAGATGCTACCAAACCTTGTATCGTATTATCCCACAATCCCGACACAGCAGAGATTTTGCAACAATGGCGAGTTGATTTACAATTATCCGGTCATACTCACGGCGGTCAAATTGTGCTTCCAATAATCGGACCTGTTGTGGTTTATTACAAAAAGTTTGTTCGCAAAGTTTCTAAAAAAATTCGACGCTGGGTGCCTTACTTGCGAGGAGACTGTGCCAAAGTCGTCAAACATTGGGAATGGGCACAAGGTTTTCATACAGTAGGAACAAATCAGCTTTACGTCAATCGCGGTTTAGGAACTTATCCCCCAGGGCGTTTGTTCTGCCGACCTGAAGTGACTATCCTGACTCTAGTTAAAAATGACCAGAGATAAAAAATAGGATGAGTCGCCTAGACACACCTATAACAATTAACCGCCAATAGCTACTGTAGGTTCAAAGCAAGCAGCTATTGGCGGTTTATGGGTAATTCGATCGATTGACAAAAAAACAGAAAGTAACTTAACTAAGGTGGACAGAATTTCGCAACTTAAACCCGTTCAGAAATTTGTGTTCTTTATATTCCAGCTAGGCAGGCATTTTTTCTGTGCGTTCAATAACCTCCAAATTAACTCAATAACTTCATCTTTAGGCGAAAACACATTTACGGAACACAAAACCTGACTGGCGATCGCGAATTCACTAGATGCAGGTGGCACTCGGCTCTAGTAGATACTTTTGACTTAACTTGTTTAGTGCCTATGTTCAAATTAACACGCCCTTTTGGTAACGGTCACAATTTTTACCTAATTTTATTACCCTTAACTTTCCTTAATATTATCTTAAATTTTCTATAACTTAGTGAGTGGTCCCTCACATTAATGTTGATGAGCTGGACGCGGTAGTAGGGTGGGCACTGCCCACCAATAGTCTTATGTGGCGGTCATTACCCACCCTACGTGAAGTTCAAAGATAGTTATAGTTATATGGCTTACTGTGATTTTCGATTAAGTGAAGTTATCCAAACTTTTGAGTTGACAGTTAATGAGACTTCCGGGCTGTTTGCAAATATTCCAGAAGAAGAGTGTAGCGATTTACTGGTAACCATTTTCCGCGAAAATGTTATGACGACTTATTTACATGGTAATAACTTAATTGTTTTATCTCCACTACCACTTGTTGCTAAAGTTTTACCATCAGGGCTAAAAGCAACACAATAAACAGCATCGTCATTTGCTGTAAAAGAGCGAATTTCCTGACCTGTATCAACTTGCCAAAGCTTAACTGTTTTGTCTCTACTACCACTTGCCAAAGTTTTGCCATCAGGACTAAAGGTGACAGAATAAACATCATCTGTATGCCCTGAAAATGTTTGTACTTCTTGACCATTAGGCAATTGCCAAATTTTGATAGTTTTGTCGCTACTACCACTTGCTATTTGCTTTCCACTAGGGCTAAAAGCAACAGAATTTATCCCTCCAAAAGAATCAGAATTTCCTTTAAGAGTTAAAAATTTATCCTCAGATAAATACCAAACTTTGATAGTTTTATCATTACCAGCACCTCCACTTGCTAAAATCTTACCGTCAGGGCTAAAAGCAACGCATAAAACTTCATCAGAATGTCCTTGAATGGTATTAATTTCTTTATAAGTATCCGTAGACCAAAGTTTAATAGTTTTATCTTTAGAGCCACTAGCTATAGTTTTTCCATCTGGGCTAAAAGCAACACTATAAACTTTATCTTTATGCCCAGTAAACGCGAACAGTTCTTCTCCTGTCACAACATTCCATAACTTAACAGTTTTATCGTCGCTTCCACTAACTAAAATCTTGCCATCAGGACTAAAAGCAACTGCATTCACTCGCGACGGTTCTTCTTTCCCTTGAAGTGTACGGGCTGCCTTTTTAGGGATATCCCAAATTTTTATAGTTTTGTCATGGCTTCCACTTGCTAGAACTTCTCCATTAAAACTAAAAACAACGGACATAACTCTATCTGTATGCCCTTGAAGAACATTTTGAAAGAGTATTTCCTGCACGCTTGGAGATACAGTAGGATCTGGTGTTGATAGTATTGTTTGTTGATTAGTTGGTGGATTTAAGGGTTGTTGTAAGCTAACAGGTTCTGAAAGTTTAGTATTCTGTGGCTTTGTTGGAATTGGCGCGAGTAATTTGATATTTGCTTGTGGCAATGGAATCTCAAAATTTTTGTTTTGTTCGCTTTCAGTCTCATTTTGAAATTGAGGTTTTGTCTTGGTCACTAACTCGGTTAACGCTCGTACTTCTGTTTGGAGTTGAGCCAAAGTGTTGAAACATTCTTCTATCTGCTTTTGAGTGTTGCTACTCAGTTGTTGTGTAAAACCGTCAAGTTGTGTGAAGCGCTGTTCCCAATTCTGTTGTTTGGTGGTTTGATTTGACTGCTGTTTAAAAGCATCGAGTTGAGCTAAACCTTGAGTGACAGGTTCGAGTTGTTTTAGAGTGTTAGCACTCAGTTGCTGCATTCCGGTTTCAATTTGAACGATCCGTTGCTCCCAACGCTTGAGTTCCTGAAGTTGTTGTTGGATAGTTTGATTTAACTGTTGTGTGAAACTGTCCACTTGAGATAACCGCTGGTTAAGTGGATTTATTTGGTTTTGTGTGTTTTCACTAAATTGTCGTATAAAAGTATCAAGCTGGGTTAAGTGCTGTCGAAAAGCATCAATATTTTGTGTTTGCCGATCCCTTTGTAATTCTTGGACTTGTTGTTGAAATGTTGTTCTCAAATCTCGAACTGTTGTCTCAAATTGTTCGAGACGTTGCGTAAAAGTATCTAAACTTTGCTGTTGCTGGTTTTGAAGCTTTTCGAGTTGTTCTCCTGTAGTTGTACTCAGGTTTTGAGTCAAAGTATCAAAGTTAGCAAGACGCTGACGGAGTGGGTTGAGAAGTAGGTCTTGTTTTACAAGCGTTTCTTGCAAGTTCTGCTCTTTCAAGTACTTTAAACGTTCCCGATTGGCAACGTTGAGGCAGACTGAGATTGTGAGGGGAGTTGCTACATAAATTATTTGTTGAGTGAGCGTTGTTGCGACTAATCCTAATGCAGCAAGAGAAATTGAGGCGTATTCGCTAACCTCTAGCCAATGAAGTTTGGTCATGATGGGTGGTCTGCTGTGGTTGGCACTTGGAGAGAAAACAGCTGGATCTGGCAACGCGATTTTCAGAACCTACCTTCATCTTCTTCCAATACACACAGACAAACTGTGCTTGGAATTTCTCATTTACTAAGGATGAAGGGACTGGGGACTGGGGACTGGGGACTGGGGACTGAGTACTGGGGACTGGGGACTGGGGACTGAGTACTAGGGACTGGGGAATTCTTACTCCCAATCCCCAATCCCTAATCCCCAATCCCCTTTATCGGTATCGCCGATTAAACCCAAGTAAACTCTTTATCCACTGAAAAAACCTGCCTATCAGGGATTTTGACTTAGATTTCCGTTTCGAGCGTTTGGAACGTCTTGATGAGGGTGACGAATAATTTTCTCTAATCCTTAACTGCCCTTCTAATTGTGCTGCTTTATCTAAATCTGAGGCGGCTCGATGTTCGTAACCGAGCATGGAACAAACATACCCACGGTACTTGTATGCTTCTGTGTAATTTGGATTGAGGCGAATAGCGTGAGTAAAGTCGGTTAAGGCGTCTTCGTATCTTCCTAATTTTGCGTTCTCGACTCCATCGTTGTAAAATGCCTCGGCGTTGAAGCGATTTACATAAACTCTTGCGATTGGCTTTTGATAAGATTCACTTGTGCGAGCGCTCTGTTGTGTATAAGTCGGTTGATAGGATTTGAGTTTGTTATAAGCTTCATTAATAAGTTTTATTTTTTCCTCTGCTTCTTGCTTTTGCAGCGTTTGTGGAAAATTATCTGGATGCCATATTTTGACCAGATTGCGATAGGCATGCTTGATCTCCGCTTGCGACGCACCGGGTTTTAGTTCTAATACAGAATAAGCTTCTTCTATGCTCATGCGATCGCTCATACGGAGAATTGGGATGCACTGTAAATCTCTATTAATTATTCCCAAAAAACTTTCATGTTTTTCCAGAAATTGCTAACTTTGCCAAATCTTAATTGTTGTGTCTCGACTGCTACTAATGAGGGTTTTTCCATCGGGACTAAAAGCAACAGCATTTACCGAGTCAGAGTGATGACCTATAGCGTATAGTTGCTCTCCATTGTCAATCTGCCAAAACCTTACACTTCTATCCGCACTACCACTGACAATTTGCCGACCATCGGGACTCATTGTAACAGACAAAACAGCGTCACTATGTCCTGTTAAAGAATTATTTTGCTTACCTGTATTTAGATCCCACAATTTAATAGTTTTGTCGTAACTTCCACTAGCTAACATTTGTCCATTAGAAGCGATCGCAACACACATGACTCTACCCATATGTTTATTAAAACTCTGTAAAACTTTTTTACTTTTTAGATGCCAAACTTTGATACTATTGTCACCACTTCCACTGACTAAAATTTCTCCATTTGGACTAAGAGCTAAAGAATTTACGGAGTAAGAATGACCTTTGAGAACGTGCAGCAATTGTTCCATACCTATGTGTGTAATTTTGATGGTGGTATCCCGACCTCCGCTAAACATCAATTGACCATCAAGACTCAAAGCAATGGAAAAAACCGGAGTTGCATGAACTTTGAGCGTCTTTAGTAATTTACCTGATGCAACTTCCCAAATCATGACATTACAGTCATCGCTACCACTCACTAAAGTTTTACTATCAGGACTAAATGCAAGACATCTCACCCATTTAATATGACCTGTCAGAGTATGTAAAACTTTTCCGGTGTTAAGATGCCAAATTTTTATTGTGTTATCACTACTTCCACTTGCAAAAGTTTGACCATCTGGACTAATTGCGATCGACAAAACCCAATTAGCATGATTGAGAGTGTGAATGCATTTCCAAGGAGAGGTAACTGTTGATTTACTTGATGGTTGTGATGTATTTTGAGGAGGTTTTGAAGCTGGTGCAGTCACTTCATGTTTTCTGGCTTCTCGTTCTAGTCTTGTAGCATTTCTAAAATCTGAAGCGGCTCTATTTTCCCATCCCATTTTTGAACAGGCAAGCCCTCGATATTTGTATGCGTCAAAGTAATTAGGATTGAGGCGTATTGCTTTCGTAAAATTCTCAATTGCGGCAATATAATTTTTTTGTTGGGCTTGTTCTATGCCCCATTTATAAAAAGTTTCAGCATCGGAACGATTAGAGTAAATTTTTGTTTTACTTGTTGAAGTTGTATTTCTAGAAGCAGATGGTTTTGCCAAGCTTGGTTTTATAAACTTTAGTAATTCATAAGCTTGGTTAATTCTTTTAATTTTTTCCTCAGCCTCTTGCTTTTGCTTAGCTTCGGAAAAACCATCGGGATGCCAAGTTTTTGCCAGTTTGCGGTAAGCAAGCTTGACATCCTCTTGTGATGCATCAGCAGTCAGCCCAAGAATATCATAGGCAAGCTTTATGTCCAAGCGATCGCTCATACTAGTAAAAATAATATCAATTGTAAATCCATGCTAACTTTTCTCAGAAATCCTTATCATTCCATTCAAACACCCCATAGCGGTTACCACTGGGATGGTACGAGTCGCCGCTTCTTTGAAGGCTGGTATTATCGCGTCACTCTACCGCAAGAAGGTCAAACATTTGCTTTCATGTACTCAATAGAAGACCCAAAAGGAGGTCAACCTCACAGTGGCGGTGCAGCACAAATTCTTGGTCCAAACGATGAGTATTTGTGGCGTACCTTTCCCGACACCAGTAAATTTTGGGCAAGTCGAGACGTACTAGGCTTAGGACATTGGGGAAAAATAGGGGTTAGGGATTGGCGATTAGGGATTGGGGAAAAACCTGATGCTCAATCGCCCTTCGGGTTCGCAGTCCCCTACGGAGGGAAACCCTCCTTCAGGGCTGTCTCACCAATCGCCAATCCCCAATACATACATCCCCAAGAATTTGAACGCAATATTTTAGAAGGCTATCAAGCAACAGCAACTCTAAACCAAGGAGTTATTAAAGATCCTGCAACTGGTCAGTATTGTCGTTGGCAATACGAAATTCAACCCATCTACGGTTGGGGCGATAGAGGTGGTATTCAGCAATCCACTGCAGGTTTGCTGTCATTTCTACAAATTTTTGAGCCGGGATGGCAAATTTTAATGGCACACGGCTTAGCTTCTGGCTGGATTGATTGGAATGGCAAACGTTATGAATTTACCAATGCTCCAGCGTATAGTGAGAAAAATTGGGGAGGCGCTTTCCCGCAAAAATGGTTTTGGGTAAATTGCAATAGCTTTGAAGGAGAACCAGACCTTGCCTTAACTGCAGGCGGAGGAAGGCGTGGTGTTTTGTGGTGGATGGAATCCGTGGCGATGGTAGGTTTGCACTATCAGGGGAAATTTTACGAATTTGTACCTTGGAACTCTCAAGTCAAGTGGAATATTAGCTCTTGGGGAAAATGGCAAATCCAAGCAAAAAATTCTCGCTATGAAGTTGAGGTTACAGGGACTACCAATCTACCCGGAACTCCTTTACGTGCGCCTACAGCCAATGGTTTACTTTTCTGTTGTCGCGACACAATGCAAGGAGAGTTAAATTTAGAACTGCGAGACAATAATACTGAAAAAGGAAAAATTATCCTGAAGGCAAGTAGCTTCCTTTGTGGATTAGAGATAGGAGGAAAAGGCTGGGAAAACTCCTGGCAGTCCCACTAAAAGTGGTATCATAGTAGTGATGTTATTTTTTTGGGGCTGTAGCTCAGTTGGATAGAGCGAGCGCCTCCTGAAGTATCGGGCACCATAGGGGAAACTCTATGAGTGAATGTGGTTAAATTCGGTGAACCCTAAAGAGTTAAGAACCCTTCATGGGAAAACTATAAGGGAATACCGAGCCAAGCCGAAGTAAATTGTTATTTGTCTTTGGTCATTAGTCATTGGTCATTAGTAATACCAAATGACAAACGACAAAGGACAAATGACAAAAATTATTCGGAAGGTGTAGAGACTAGTAAGCCACCGCCTAAAGGTACGAAGCCTATGGTGAAGGTATAGTCCAGAGAGTGGGGAAACTCACACAAATCTGAAGCGCTAGGCCGCCGGTTCGAATCTGGCCAGTCCCGTTTTAAATGAAGTTAGTAGATAGTGGTTAGTCAGTAAAGTGCTGGTTCACTTAGTCTTTGTTTTTACCCCACCCTAACCCTCCCCTTGCTAAGGGGAGGGAATTGGAGAGCTAATCTCCCCCCTTTCCAAGATGAGGGAATTGGAGAGCTAATCTCCCCCTTTCCAAGATGAGGGAATTGGAGATCTAATCTCCCCCCTTTCCAAGGGGGGACTAAGGGGGGTAAATTCGACTTGCGTACTCCTGCTTTATGTATTACTGTCGCAATTCCTTGCATCCCTACTAACAACTAACAACCAACAACTAACAACTAACAACCAATGTTCAAAGTAGTCACTCTTTGATAGAACCTTGAGCAAGACACCATTGAAAGCTATTTCTTCTCGGTTTATGCTTTTAGCCTTACCAGTTATGTTGTGGTGGGGTTACAAAGAAATGCAAAGCCAATTTGTGCGACCCCAAGCAATTTTAGTCTTGGGTGGTTCAACATCAAAATTAGAGCGAGAAAAGTTTACAACAGATCTTGCTCGCCAAAACCCACACTTACCTATTTGGATTACTGGAGGTAGTCCACCAACAATAACGAAAAAAGTATTTAAAAAAGCTGGAATCGATCCGAAGCGTTTACATTTAGATTACAGGGCGCAAAATACAGTAGAAAATTTTACAACGCTTGTTGATGATTTAGAACAAAAGGGAATTAAGAGTGTCTATCTTGTAACTTCAGATTATCATATGCGTCGCGCTCGCGTGATTGGTAAAATTGTTTTAGGGAGTCGGGGAATTAATATTAAACCAGTGGCAGTTCCTTCTCGAACGTCTCCCGAACCAATAGAAAAATCTATCCGCGATGGCGTAAGAGCAATTGTTTGGATAGCCACTGGTTATACAGGAAGTGAAGAGTTTCAAGCAGATAATTAATAAAGTATCAGTACCTTGTCTTGTAGTGCGGGCATCTTGCCTGCCACTTATTTAGGACGGGCAAGATGCCCATCCCACAAGAAATTTTGAGAGATTTTTCTTTAGAAGTCTTTATACCAAAATCTATGCTGCTATCTTTTCTTGTACTAGTACAAATGGTTGTACGATTAGAGTATTAAATCGCTTTTCTTGTTGCATATTCCATTCTCCTACCTGGGCTATAGAGGGTTTGGCAATTAATGCTTCATCAATCCAGACTTGTACTTCTGAAACGCGATCGCTAGCGATGGCGACTCCTACATCTATTAAGTCCAATCCTTCTGTAACTACAATCACAGCATCGCGTTGTACGTGAGGAATTAGCCACGACCACTCGGCTTCATCCAAATTTTCTAATAACTCTGCTCTTAAATCTCGTTCGGTCATTTGACTAAACCTCAGACTTCATTTCATCGATTTCAAATAAAGAAACTATAACACCAGCGATAGGAATAGAAATAAAAATTCCTAACAATCCAGCGACTTTAGCACCTACAAGTAAAGCAAAAAACACCACAACAGGGTTTAAATTGAGTGCTCCTTGCATAATTCTAGGCGAAATTAGGTTATCTTGTATTTGTTGAAGAACAATACAAGCAACTAGTACTTTAATAGCTAGCCAAACACTCTGAGATAATACAATGAGTGTAATAACGCTAACTCCTAATGTAGCTCCTATACCGGGTATGATATCAAGCAATCCAACTACCACTGATAGTATTAATGCAAAAGGTACATTAAGTATTAAAAATACAAGAAAAGTAGAACATGTCAGAAATAATGTTAAGATTAACTGACCTCTAAAAAAACCTAAAAAGTTGCGTTTTATGATGCGGGTGAATCTATCTCTCCTTCTTTGTGGTACTCCTTTTATGATAAATTGCCAAAGTTTTTCTCCATCGAGCAGCATAAAAAAGGCAACAACAGCAATTAAGATAAAAGTTACAAAGTTAGTAATAAAGCTTTGAAAAATATTTAAACTTGTCACAAGCATAGAGATAGCTTGATTTCGCAATTGCTCTTCTATAACAGTTAAATCAATTTGTAAATTTCGATTGCGAAGGAAATCTTCTAGCCGATCTACTAAGGGTATTAAAGAGTTTAAAAATGCAGTGACGCTATTGATTAATTGCTGTCCTTGGGATAATACAGTTAAACCAACTGTAATCGTTAAAGCACTGAGAACTACAATACTTAGTAGGAAAACGAAAACAACTGCTATGCTATGAGGTAAAAAATGCCTTAGCCATTGTACGGGATAGCTGAGTAAAAAAGCTAGAATAGCAGCAAATGAGAAAATAACGATGACTGATTCAAAGTAACCTAGAAGTAGTACGATCGCCCAACCGGATGCTACTAAAAGCAAAAAACGAACCAGCGCCAGATTGTTCAGGCGGTGCCAAAAATCGTTGGCATCAAAACCGCTCATATATTATGTTTGAAAAACTTTATAAAATCTCCTATTAGACTGACATAGCCAAAGCAACAATTGCCACTTCCTTTAAGCATATTTCCAATTAACGCCCCAAATCGTGAAGGGCATTAATGGCTGTTGCACACTGTTTCGTAACAGCTTCTAATTCTTCTTTATCGGTTGAACTAGGAGCATTAATTAACTCGCCAATTCTTACGGTGACTGGAACCGAACGGGGAGTTGCCGATCCCTTTTGCTCAATTGCTTGAGTTCCCCACAAACACACAGGAAGAAGAGGCGCGTTTGCCTTAGCAGCAATCAGTGCAGCACCTCGTTTCGGATCTGTTATGCGTCCATCAGGGGTACGAGTGCCTTGTAGAAAAACGCCAACAGCCCACCCCTCATTCAAATATTTTAGGGCAGCGCGAATTGCAGTGCGATCGGCACTACCCCGACTGACGGGATAAGCCCCATACAACTCAATAGCTTGTTTTAAAATTGGGATTTTAAAAAGTTCTTCTTTTGCCATGTATGCTACGGGACGGCGCACGCTGCTAGAAACAAGTGGCGGATCGTAGTTACTGGCATGATTGCTAACTACCACAAGCGGTCCAGCTTTAGGAACATTTTTAGCACCATAAATCTGCCCTCGAAAGTAGACTTGTAGCATTGGACTGACTACTGACCACTTAAAGGCGTAGTAAAGTAACAGACTGGCAAATGGTTCGCGGTTTTTACCCACAGGCGATCGCTTTTAGTAGACTGATATATTAGCATATAGCAATCCTAAATCATTCGCGAACAGTTATACCAATTCTCCAAATGATTGCTACACACGATCCCCCTAAATCCCCCTTAAAAAGGGGGACTTTAAGTACTTTCTCCCTTAAAAAGGGGGACTTTAAGTACTTTCCCCCCTTAAAAAGGGGGACTTTAAGTACTTTCTCCCTTAAAAAGGGGAACTTTAAGTACTTTCCCCCCTTAAAAAGGGGAACTTTAAGTACTTTCCCCCCTTTTTAAGGGGGGCTAGGGGGGATCTCAATCTGTTGCTTTAATATAGAGAATTGGTATTAGATCCAATGACCTCCCTAGGAAAATAAAAATAATTGTAGGTTGGGTTGAACAAAGTGAAACCCAACACCAAACATGAAAATAACTTTTTTCCCAATCCCCAATCCCTAGTCCCCATTTTCTACCTAGATAGCTCAGCAACAGAGCGAACATTTTCCAAGATTAAACCAGAGCAAGTTCGTTTAATCAAACCAGTTAGAACGTTACCAGGTCCAATTTCCACAACGCGCTCAATTCCATTTTCAGGCAATGCCAATGCGATTTCTCTCCACCGCACTCCGCCTGTCATTTGTTGTCTTAAACGTTGTTTTAAAACATCCGCCTCAATTGATGGAACTGGCTCTACATTTGATAGGACTGGTACTTTTGCTTGTTGAAATTCTACAGAATCAAGCATTTGTTCAAACTCAGCTGCAACTTCTGCCATCAAAGGTGAATGAAACGCACCTGAAACATTGAGAGGAATGGCGCGTTTTGCTTTAACTTGAGACAAGACTGCCTCAACAGCTTCTGGAGTTCCAGAAATAACAACTTGTGTGGCGCTATTGTCATTTGCTAGAACCGCATCAGGATTTTCATCGATCGCTTTTTCCAGTTTTTCTCGGTCAAAATTTATTAATGCTGCCATCATCCCACATTCCGCACCATCCATAAGTTCTGCCCGATGTTTCACTAGGTGCAGCCCAGCCGACCAATCAAAGACACCCGCTACATAAAGAGCAATATATTCTCCCAAACTGTGTCCGGTAACTAAATCCGGGCTATATTTTTCTTGCAAAATATCAGCAAATATGCTTTCTACCACATACAAACAAGGTTGAGTGTAGAGAGTGCGAAATAACTTTTCCTCATTTGTTTGGCAAATTTCAATAACAGACCAACCCAAGATACTTTCAGCTTGGGCAAACTTCTCTTTTACAAACGGTAAATTCAGTAAATCCATTCCCATGCCCAAGGCTTGCGAACCTTGTCCGGGAAATACCCACGCAGTTTTTGTCATTTAGTCATTAGTTAGTTGTTAGTTGTTAGTGGTTTGTGGTTAGCTGTACTTACCACCCTACTATGTAAATAAAAAGCATAACAGCTTACTAGTCACTAACGACTAACTACTAACTAATATTTACCGGTTCCATCGAAAGATGGCGGCACCCCAAGTCAGACCTGCTCCAAAACCAGAGGCAGCTATAATGTCACCGGGTTTGATTTTACCTTGTCGTACTGCTTCATCCAAAGCCAGAGGGATAGAAGCAGCAGAAGTATTACCGTAATTAGCAAGATTGCTAAGAACTTTGTCTACTGGAATGTTCAAGCGATTGGCAACAGCGTCTAGAATACGTTGGTTGGCTTGATGCAGCAAAAGCCAATCTATTTCGTCAACACCAAGGGAGGCGCGAAATAAAGCTTTATCAATCACTTCTGGTACTTTTTGTACGGCAAAGCGATAGACTTCTTTGCCGTTCATTGAGATCGGCATAAAGCTTCCTTTCCCAACACCGATCCCCTGAGTTAGGTCTAAATGACTTGCTTTGTAACTAAGGTTCAGGCAATTATTCTGAGTTCCATCGCTTCTGAGTTCAAACCCCAGCAAGCCATCTGTTTCATTGGCTTGCATGACGATTGCCCCAGCACCATCGCCAAACAATACACACGTACCACGATCTTGCCAATCTACCCAACGAGAGAGAACATCTGCCCCTATCAACAGAACGTTTTGATAAACTCCGGTTCTGATATATTGGGCAGCAGTGACAAGTCCGAACACGAAGCCGGAACACGCTGCTGTTAGATCGAAAGCGACTGCTCTGGTAGCACCCAAAGCAGCTTGAATTCTACAAGCAGTGCCAAACAAGTCATCGGGGGTAGAAGTTGCCAGCAGAATTAAATCTAAATCTTGTGGATTGATTTGAGCCATTGCGATCGCCTGACGGCTAGCAGCGACTGCTAAATCAGTCAAAGATTCATTGGGATTCGCCAAACGACGTTGCCGAATTCCCGTTCTTGTAGTAATCCATTCATCTGATGTTTCAACCAGTTCAGTTAGTGCCTGGTTATCCAGGAAAGCAGCTGGCACTGCCGAACCACTTCCTGTTATTGCTATTCCTAAATTTTGCACTCCGGCATCTCCTTAAACAGTGACTAGTCATTCGTCCTTTGTTATTAGTCATTAGTCACTTAGTCATTCGTCCTTTGTGTAACTCCTGACAAATGACCATTGACAATTGACAAATGACAAATAACAAATGACATTTAGCCACTTTCTTGCTGAACGCTTTGATACTGGGATTGAATTCTTTGTATTACTTGGTTGTTAACAGCTTCTTTTGCCATGCGAATAGCATTAAAAATCGAAGGTGCTTGGGAACTACCGTGACTAATAATACAAATTCCTCCTACTCCCAAAAGTAAAGCACCCCCATGTTCGGCATGATCGACTCTCTGTTTAATCCGTCTGAGATTTGGTTTTAAAATAGCTGTTCCAATTTGACCGCGCACTCCTTGGGGTAATTCTTCCCGCATAATCTGCAGCATAATTTCCCCAACGGCTTCGGCAAACTTTAGCAACACGTTACCCACAAACCCGTCACAGACAATTACGTCAAAATGACCGGACAGAACATCGCGTCCTTCGGCATTACCAATAAAAGTAATTCCCGCTTTTTCCTTCAATAGTTGATGGGCGCGTACAGCAGCGTCGTTGCCTTTGCAGTCTTCTTCACCGATATTTAATAAACCTACTTTAGGTTCTGGGGTTCCTAAAACATACTGACTGTATATAGACCCCATCACCGCAAACTGTTCTAAGAATTTTGGACGGCAATCCACATTTGCGCCCACATCAAGGACTAGTACTGGCTTGCCTGCTACCATTGTGGGAAAAACCGCACCAATTGCTGGACGGTCAATTCCCGGTAGTCGTCCCAAGCGTAGTAAAGCTGCTGCCATTGCTGCTCCGGAGTGTCCGGCAGAAACGACGGCATCTGCTTGCTGTTTTTTCACCAAATCCATCGCCACATTGATGGAAGCCTTCGGCTTGCGCCGAATAGCGCTTAAAGGCTCCTCATCCATCGCGATCGCTTCAGAGGCACTCACGATTTCTACGTGCGCCAGATTGGTCTTTGGCGGTAGTTTGCTTTGAATTTGTTGGGGATCGCCCACCAACAGTACTTCTACACCTAATTCTTCTCGTGCTCGCAAAGCGCCAGCGACGATTTCATCAGGTGCATGATCCCCTCCCATTGCGTCAATTGCGATCCGCACGCCAGTCGATCCCATTGCTCAGAGCTTCTAGAAACCTTACAAATTTTACCAAACAAGCCCAACATAACACGAATTGTTACTACGGGATTGGGGATTGGCGACTGGGGACTGGGGACTGGGGATTGGGCCTTGGGCATTGCTAAGGGACTTCCAAATAAAAAAATAACCAACTTTCTCTTGTGGTACGGGCTTCTAGCCCGTCATTCACAAAGAATGGGCTAGAAGCCCGTACCACAAGATGGATAATTTATTTCTTGGACATCCCTAAAAACAATTCAATTCTTATTTTTTCCTAGCTATTCTCATAGCCTAATCGCCAATCGCCAGCCCATTCCCAATCGCTAATCTAATCGCCAATCGCCAAATCCAAAAATTGCCTGATTGAGAAGTAGGCTATGGGAAGATATCAGATAGATAAAATCGAGTCAATAGCTCAAGTGTGTAGATTCACGCGGGCAGCTTTTTAAAGAGTAGAGTAGGGTGGGATGAAGTATGAAGTATAGAATTATTCATCCTTCATCCTTTTTCATTAAAAAGTATCATGTGGGAACCCTAAGATCGGAAAATACAAATCATAGGGTTTTGCTTCCTACAAAAACTTTGTTATCTAACTCACTTTCGTTATGAGACATCAACAGTTATTATGACTCAGGACATGAGCCAGAGCAAGCAAACAGTAAATTTACGTAATGTAAAGTAGCATATAAAAGAAAGGATAACGGATGCTGGAATTATTTAGTTCAGGGTTAATTTCCATTTGGCTAGAGATGGCAGGTGTACAGGTTAAACCTACAGATGTATTGGATATACTAGCTTGGCAAAGCAGCCCTGGCTTAGTTCTTGCTCCCGATCCAAATCCATCTGGTAGTGCGATCGTGCAGCAGTACCTTAAAGGACTACAAACATTAAAACTCGTTACAACACCGGAGCAAGCACAAAATCAGGGGATTTGGCTTCAGTCAGGACCTATCTTGATGGCTAACCATCAAGGTACAACACCTCTAAGCGCTGCTTCTTTAACTAAAATCGCCACTTCATTAGCTGCACTAACGACTCTCGGTCCAAACCATCAATTTCAAACTTTGGTCAGTACCACAGGCTCATTACAAAATGGTGTCTTACAAGGCGACTTGATAATCACAGGCGGAGGAGATCCGTTATTTGTTTGGGAAGAAGCGATCGCACTAGGCAACAGTCTCAACCAAATGGGTATCAAGCGTGTTACAGGAAATTTGATAATTGATGGCAATTTTGTCATGAATTTTCAGCGTAACCCAGAGCTTGCAGGTCAAATGCTCAGACAGGCAATCAATTCTGCCACTTGGTCTCGTGCTGTGTCCTTCCAACATTCACTTATGGCTAAAGGGACTCCCAAACCTCAAGTGACTATAGCCGGACAGGTAAAATTACTAGCACAAAATGTGCCATTTTTCAAAATTCCTCAACAAACCTTATTATTGCGTCATCGTTCGCTACCATTGAGGCAAATCATCAAGGAAATGAACGTTTTCAGCAATAATGAAATGGCAGAAATGTTAGCTGAAGCCGTTGGGGGAGCGCATATCGTACAAGCAAAAGCCGCAAGACTAGCAAGGGTTCCTCAGTCAGAAATTCAATTAATTAACGGTTCTGGACTTGGACAAGAAAACCGCATTTCTCCCAGAGCCGTTTGTGCGATGTTAATGGCAATTCAAAAAGAAGCTTTTGCTCACCAACTGACTATAGCCGATCTCTTTCCGATGGCGGGGTTTGACAATCGTGGAACAACGCACTCCAGACATCTTCCAATAGCCACTGTCATGAAAACAGGTACTTTGCGAGATGTCAGTGCTTTAGCAGGAGTTGTACCGACACGCGATCGCGGTTTAGTTTGGTTTGCCATTATCAATCGCGGTTATACCGTACCAGCTTTTCGAGCCGGACAAGATCAATTGTTACAAACTCTTGTCAAGCAATTACAAGTTGCTCCAGCTATTCCTGCTAGTTTAACACCCCACACAGCTATCAGAGCGTTACCCCAATTTGGTGCAGCCAATCGTAATGAGATGGTTTATGGTGGATAGTCAATGATGACCGGTGACCGATAACTGATAACTGGTCAGGTGGTCACTGATTCCTCAACTCTTTTGGAATAATTTCTGTCACCACTTTATCGCTTGAATTGCCACCTTTCACTTCAATTGTTTCTGCTTGAATGTTACCAGTAGCCTGTTGACCCTTGAAAGCTAAAGGGGGATCGATTTGTCGGTAAACGACATTACCCTGTCCTTCAACTAATTTCTTATCAAGATACCAAGTGAGATTGTTGGATTTTAGAGATTGACGGCGTTCCCCTACAGCATAAACATCTCCTGCTAGGTAAACTGTTTTCTCTTGTATCTTCATCTCTCCTCTGTTAGCCGTAACTCTAACATTTTCTTCTCGATGAAAGACTTGTACGGGAGCGTTTGCGTTAATAATTTCCGTATTCAAGTTCCATGTCATCTCGTTACTCGCAACTTGTACGGGTGGATCTAGAAGTTCTATCTGAGCATTTTTCTTAACAGTAGCAATTTTGGTTTTTAAATTAACTTCAGCAGAATCGCCTCTTCCACGATCGCTCACTTGGTTGTTTTTATAGCGATTGATTTGCATAGGACGATCGCCTATCAGTTTTTCCTCTTTAATTTTCCAAATTAAATGCTCGGTTCGCATTTGCATAACTGGATCGACTGATTGTGCTATGACTCCGCCAGAAAAATCTACGCGCTGTTCGCGAGTTTTCACTCGCGCTTCCCGTGCTACTGCTTGCAGTTGCTTGTGATTTCCATTGATGTTGTTACGAACAATCAGCAAATCTTCTTTGGGTCGCCACTCTAATTCGTTGCCTTGCAACACCACACCGTTACGAGGATCTGTGGCAACAATTTTTCCTTTTAGAAAGAGTTGCTTGCCATCTTGTTCGATATCCGC
The DNA here is from genome assembly GCF_045865695.1 of Scytonema hankhaensis NUACC26. NCBI lineage: Bacteria > Bacillati > Cyanobacteriota > Cyanophyceae > Nostocales > Scytonemataceae > Scytonema > Scytonema hankhaensis. Next base: position 6,798 of record NZ_BAACAP010000200.1, on the reverse strand, counting down.
TTGCTGTGCTTGTATTTGGTATACTACTTTACCGTCTTGATACAGTTCCCCATAAGGGTTTTCTGCTTCACCAATTTGTTTATCTTTTGTATATTTTGCTTGTTTAGCATTCACTTTCCAAATGGGTCTTCCCAGTTCATCTGCCTGTAATAGGGAAACGCCAATAAAAGTTAAGTTACTGTCTTTAGCATTTGCTTTTGATGGAGGATTTTGGATTGGAGGTTTATTGACCACGTTAGATTGTCCTCCTCCACAGGCAACTAAGCTCATGGTTATAAACCATAGGAGGAAGAGAAAGATGGGGGAACTTGAGGTCTTCTTTAAGGATAAGGCAGGGGGAAGTCGGTGTCCCCTCTGGGGATAAGAGGGAACTCGGTTGTCTTTTTGATTCATTATTGCTCTTGAATTTCCAAGTGAGTGTCACTCTCTCTAGGTTCTTCCAAAAAACCCATACTTGCTGATAGTGGTCGGTAAGGATAACTTTGACGGGGTGTTTTTTGGATATCTTCTTTGACTGCTTCTAGATCGATATAGCGATCGCTTACATTAATTAAGCTATCACTCGTCATCGAGCGCAAGCTCACGACTTCAACTCGCACACCACGGTAGCTAACAGAATTCACTGCATATGCCAGATCCCCGTCTCCACTGACCAGCACTGCTGTGTCATATGAATCTACTAAAGCCATCATATCCACAGCTATTTCTACATCTAAGTTAGCTTTTTTCGAGCCATCTGGTAGCTGTACTAAATCTTTAGCAATCACTCTATAACCGTTACGTCGCATCCACAGTAAAAAACCTTGTTGCTTTTCATTCGTTCGGTCTACTCCAGTGTAAAAAAAAGCACGTAAAAGTCTAGATCCTCCTGTTAGCCTACTGAGAAGTTTTGTGTAATCTATTTCTATTCCCAGTTGTAGTGCAGCATAAAATAAATTTGAGCCATCTATAAATATAGCTACACGACCCCGATTTTCCAAAACTTGTTCCGGTGTAAATATTGAGTCGCTTTCCAGATTATTCAACATCATTGTCATACCTCTTTTTTATTGAATGTAATAATTGATACCTATTTTCCAAATATCGAGATAGAGTGGTTTATGATAATTTTTCAGGACTAATAAATTTAGTCCCGATAAATCAGAAAAAGAAACTTGAAACAACTAATCGTTTTTAGGTAATTCTATGCGCTTAAAGATTGGTTTTGGTTCGCCCAGCTTTTGTTGGGCTGAGAGTACACCCCATGTTCCATGAATTGAAAAAGGAGCAGCTATTGAAGTTTTTATTTGTTCGTTAAAATTTATTCCAAATCCCAGTTGCTGGTATATATCGCTACTAATATTTGGAATAATGGGAGATAGAAGATAGGCAGCTAGTCTCACTGATTCAAGAACTGCATAAAGCACTTGTTCTACTGCTTGTTGCTGCCCTTGTTTATATAACGACCAAGGTGCTTGTTCATCAATAAACTTATTGCTAGCTTGTACTAGCAGAAGTACAGATTCGCAAGCTCGATTGAAAGCGAGTGCTTCATAAGCGTTGCGGACTTGTTCTCCAAGATGCAAACCGATGGATTTCAAAGTACGATCCGACGATATATTATCATTCGCTACTGGCGGAAGATTTCCGGCACAGTACTTTTTCACCATATTCAAAGTACGGTTTAACAAATTACCTAAATCATTTGCTAAATCTGCATTTAGAATATTAATGAACCTACTTTCATTAAAGTCGCCATCTTTGCCGAATTCAATTTCCTTAAGAAAGTAATAACGAACTGCATCGCTACCATAACGCTCGACTAGGGCGATTGGATCGAGAGTATTTCCCAAAGATTTGCCCATTTTCTGACCGTCTTTAGTCAAAAAACCATGCCCAAAGACTTTTTCTGGTAGAGGCAAACCCCCTGACATGAGCATTGCAGGCCAGTACACAGCATGAAAGCGGAGAATATCTTTACCAATCAGGTGTAAGTTGATTGGCCACCATTTGGCTGTTGCATTCTCCAAAGTTGGTTCGTCTTCAGGTTCGAGTAGTGCAGTTACGTAACCCAGTAAGGCATCAAACCAGACATACAGTGTATGATTGGGATCGGATGGTACTGGAAAACCCCAGTCTACGTTGATACGTGAAATCGAAAAGTCCTGCAAACCACCCTCGACAAAATTTAGAACTTCATTTCTTCGGCTTTCTGGTTGAATAAAATCTGGTCGGGATTCGTAAAGTGCTTGTAGTTGAGTTTGATATTTGGATAACCGGAAAAAATAGTTTTGCTCGTCCCGCCACTCTACCTCTTTGTTAGTATGGATGGGACACCGATGACCCTCTAATAATTCTCGCTCTTCTTTAAATTCTTCACAAGATACACAGTACCAACCTTTTTGTTGTCCCTGGTAAATGTCACCTGCACTCCATACTCGCTGGAAAAACTCTTTGACAATAAGTTCGTGGCGAGGAGAGGTTGTCCGAATAAAGCGATCGTACTGAATATCGAGCAATTTCCACAAAGAGACAAAACCGAGGGACATTTCATCAGAAAAGTCTTGAGGTGGAAGCCCTTTACTTTCTGCTGTCCTCTGAATTTTTTGTCCGTGTTCGTCTGTACCCGTAATCAGTAAAGCACGACGCCCTAGCAGTCTCTGAAATCTTACCACTGCATCTGCTGCCATGGTTGTGTAAGCACTGCCAATGTGAGGTAAATCATTTACATAGTACAGTGGTGTTGTCAGTGCAAACGTCTTTTCTGTTTTATTTACTTGATTCATGCAGAGTAAAAACGAGTTGTTAAAAATATGTTTTGTTTTCTATCTTACTTCTTTAGACAAAACCACGTAATTATATTACATAACTTCTGTATTTTCAAGTCAGGTTTAGAAGGGATTGGGGACTGGGGACTGAGGACTGGGGACTAGGAAATTAATTCTCAATCGCCAATCGCCAATCCCTAATCCCTAAATTAATTTCTCCAAAAAAAAGAGAATCTTTACTAAGAATTTGTGGAAAATTTGTATGAAATTTTAGAGTGCTAAATAGACAAACTCCTATCTTCATAGGGATTTTCCTTAGTTTGTATTAATCTGACATTTCTACCTTAAGGCAGTCGTTGGTCTTAGTTAAGAAATGTAAAAATTGGTCTGAGATAAGCTGCAAAAAGTAAAAAGATGAAGAGCCCCCTAGAGATTTCTCGTTGGTTACTGGCGGCACTATCAACTAAAATATTTCGCTACTATGAGGATCGCATTCCTCAAGACGCCAGTGTGTTAGTAGTGAGCAATCACCGCAGCTTTATGGATGCGCCAGTTTTGATGGCAGCCCTATCAAGCCCAATTCGTTTTGCCTGTCATCACTATATGGGACAAGTCCCAATCATGCGGGAGATTGTGACGGGACAATTAGGGTGCTTTCCACTAGAAGCTAATCTGCATCGTCAGCAAAGCTTTTTTCACCAGGCACAAATTCTGCTACAGTCAAAGCAATTGGTGGGAGTGTTTCCTGAAGGTACGGAGCCAATGGTGAAATTTACCCAACCTAGTAGTATGGGAGAATTTCAGAGAGGTTTTGCTCATTTGGCGTTGCGATCGCAAGTACCGGATTTAGCAGTTTTGCCAATTGCCATAGCTTCCCTTGAAGAAGTTAACACATCTGCCGTACCCCTGAGATTATTAAGTTTGTTCGATCCATCAGAACCTTTATTCAATCAATCGGGTTGGCATCCGTTAGTGACATATCGTCGAGTTGCGGTCCTAATCGGAGAGCCTTATTGGATTAAGTCGCATCAAAAAGAAAAATACCAAGGCAAACAGGCAAAAACTGTAGTGACAGAATTAACACAACACTGTCATTCAGAAATCTCTCAGCTGCTGCGTGAAGGTTCTTATTAGAATCTAGTGACCAGTGACCACCTGACCAGTGACCAGTGACCAGCGAGCGAGACCAATGATTAGCCCTAAAGTAGAACTCAAGCCTTGCTTTTTAACTCCTAAACGGCTACAGCCAGAATTGCCGTTATTTGTTTACTTACCAGGTATGGACGGAACTGGTCAGCTTTTGCGATCGCAAACCGCAGGATTAGAAGCAGGGTTTGATGTCCGATGTTTGGCAATACCAAGAGACGATTTGACAAGTTGGGATGTTCTTGCTCATAACGTCTTAGATTTAATTCATGCTGAACTGGAAAAAAGTGCTTGTCGAGAAGTGTACTTGTGTGGCGAATCCTTTGGAGGTTGTTTAGCACAGAAAGTGGCTATCAAAGCACCCAAATTGTTTAAGCGAATCGTTCTCATTAACTCCGCAAGTGCCTTTCATCTACGTCCGTTTTTAGGTTGGTTATCTCAACTAACACCCTTAGTACCATCATGCTTGTACGATATTGGTGGATTGGGCTTGTTACCATTCTTAGCTAATTTGCCAAGGATTTCACGCAGCGATCGACACGAACTCGTCAAAAGTATACGATACGTACCGCCACAAACAGTTCTTTGGAGAATTTCCCTACTAAGAGAGTTTCACGTTGATGACGCACAACTAAGCAGCCTCACCCAGCCTGTCTTAGTCATCGCTGGTTCTCAAGATCGACTTTTGCCTTCCCTAGAAGAAGCAAAACGTTTAACAAGTATTTTACCCAATGCCAAAATGTTAGTACTATCTAACTGCGGACACGCCTGCTTATTGGAAGCAGATATTAATCTCTATGAAATTATGAAAGAGCAAGATTTTTTAGATCCTAGCGTTCCAATGGTTGAAGCATAAAAGCGATCCCATTTGAGATTTTGGATTTTAGATTACAACAGTTTTACAAAAGCTTTATTTCATTTAATTAAAGATGCATCGCACTCTTTCGTTAAGGGATTTCTAAGAAATAAATTATCCATCTTCTTGTGGGACGGGCGTCCTCGCCCGTCTTAGACTAGTGTCGGGCGGGACGCCCGCACCACAAAAGACAGTTGGTTATTTTTTTATTTGGAAGTCTGTAAATCAGAATAATATGATTCATAATAGAGATAAAAATAAAGAAAGTTAAAAATGGAAACTATTAAATTATTGATAAGCGGGGACAATCAATACGTAATTTTATCTCAAGAATTTCAAATTAAGGGGACTGAAGTTTATGTGAAAAAAGTAGGAAATACTATAGTTTTGTTGCCCAAGGAAAATCTATGGAAAATTTTGTTTGATAGTTTAAACTTATTCTCTGATGACTTCATGGAAAATCGAGAGCAACCCATGTTAGAGAATAGAGAGTCATTTGAATGAAGTTTTTATTAGACTTTTCTCCTTCTAGGAAGAAGCCAAAAGTCCCCTATATTTGCTACAACCATCAATAATCGCCAGAACCGGGAAGTAGCGAAAAATGGTAGACAAAAAACAACAAAGCAATTCTTCTAATCTCCCTACTAACGATAAAGAAGATAAACCATCTTTACTAGAATCCGTTGCGGAAACACTAGGCTATGCCGTGGGTACTGCTGTAGGAGTAGGTGCAGCAGCAGGTAGTATTGCTGTAGAAGCAGGCAAAGCAGTTGCAGAAACAGCTACCGAAGTGGGAGAAGCCGCAGCAAAACAAACACACAATTTGATAGAGCAAGCCACCCATACAGCAGGAGAATTCGCTAATTATCTTGGTGAAAACTGGCTGATTAGAAAACTATCAGGAGTTTTAAATTTAAATTGGCTAGTTGGTGCTTCTGACAACGTTAATTTGGAAAAAGCAGCAGCAGCAGTTAAAAAATTACAGCTAGAACACCCTAATGACTCGCCTAGCCAAATCTCTCACCGTATCATGGTTGAGAAAGCAGCAATGGCAGGGGGAATTGGATTGGCAACTAGTATTTTGCCAGGAGTTGCGGTGGCACTTTTAGCAATTGATTTGGCAGCTACTACAGAGTTACAATCGGAAATGGTTTACCAAATTGCTGCTGCTTACGGTTTAGATTTGAAAGACCCCGCTCGTAAGGGTGAAGTGCTAGCAATTTTTGGTTTGGCTTTAGGTGGTGGTCGTCTGTTAAAGGCAGCAGGTTTGGGTTTGCTGAAAAATATTCCTTTTGCTGGTGCAGTTATTGGTGCTAGTTCTAATGCAACAATGATTTATTCACTGGGATATGCAGCTTGCCGATTTTATGAAGCAAAAATAGATATATCGAAGTCTTTGTCTTCTGAGGAAACTCTAGCAGAATTAAAGCAAGAAAGCGAAAATTATTTAGAAAAAGCGATCGCACAAGAAGCTGTCATGGATCAAATCTTAGTTCACATGATTCTTGCTCGCTATCCAGAGAAAACTTGGGAAGAAATTTTGCCGGAATTGCAAGCTTTGAATTTGAGTTCTAACTCATTAGAAACTATTGCTCAAAATATCAAATCTCCTCAATCTTTAGAGAGTCTTCTCAATCAACTTAATAAAGATTTTGCCATACCTGTTTTAGCTCAATGTTACAGAATTGCTCACAGTCAAAATGAGATAACACCTACAGAACAAAATATCATTGATACAATTACTAGTAAATTTAACATCGATGTTAATAGTATTAAGTCATTGGTTGACAGTCATATCGGTAAGTAGCAACGGTGTACACACAAATTAGGTTTACCTCTTTTAGAAAGCTAAGGCGTATATACAAATTAATACCCCCCTTAGAAAGGCGACGGTGTATATACAAATTCATACCCCCCTTAGTCCCCCCTTAGAAAGGCGACGGTGTATATACAAATTCATACCCCCCTTAGTCCCCCCTTAGAAAGGCGACGGTGTATATACAAATTCATACCCCCCTTAATCCCCCCTTGGAAAGGCGACGGTGTATA
>NZ_BAACAP010000199.1:0-73910 GCF_045865695.1 Scytonema hankhaensis NUACC26 | reverse complement strand
TCAATCTTCCTCCATCCACCTTTGTTCATCACGGTTAACGATCGCACAGCCCGTGTCAATCTTCCTCCATCCACCTTGGTTCAATCATATCTGGCTTTCCCCGAACGTTCTTAGACAACGGGTATCGTTAAGGGTGTTCCCCCCGTGAACGGTTACGTTTTCATTTTCATAACTCTAGATTAAAACATCACAAGCTGAACTATGAACAACAAGCTCATCAGTAAAAAAGTAACTGCACTATTTATTGCGGGTCTCACCAGCGCAATTACGTTACATCCTTGGCTGAATGCCAATGCTCAAACTGCTACATCACCAGCAACAACACCGAAATTTACACGCTTGCAAGATGCCAAAAATTTCCATATCAAAGGAAATGGCAAAGCTTTTCAACCTAATAATTTGCAACAGTCAACTCAACCAGACCAACCTGATGACAAACAATTTCGCCGCCGGGGAATCATCGGTTGGGATGACCGAATTCCTCTTTTAAGCCGAAAATATCCTTGGTCGGCGATTGGTAGAGTACAGGGATTGACTGCTGAAGGTAAGGGTTATCATTGCACGGGTACATTAATTAGTGAAGATGTCGTTTTGACTAACGCACACTGTGTCATTAATGAAAAAACGAACCAATTAAGTCAACAAATTGTGTTTATACCGAATGTGATTAATCGTAAAGTTGCAGATGAATCAGATATTGCTCAGGTTGAAAATGTAGTTTATGGCACTGATTTTACGGGAACTGCTTTAGAAAGTCAAATCAACGACTGGGCGCTTTTAAAACTGAATAAACCTATTGGGTTAAAATACGGTTATCTGGGTTGGCAATCTTTATCTTCATCGACTCTTACTAAAAACCGCAATCAATATATTTTTGTTGGTTATTCTGGTGATTTCCCCGATACAAACAAAGAACAATATCAATTTTTTACTGCTGGTAGAGGATGGACGGCTAGCGTGCAAAAAGGTTGTAGTATTGTAGGTGAGGAAAGCAATGTTTTATTACACGACTGTGATACCACTGGCGGTTCTTCTGGCAGACCAATTATCGCCATCATTGGTAATCAGCCTTATATTGTCGCCCTGAATAATGCGGAACTTAAACCCAATGGACGCGCAGTTATCAACTTTGGAGTAAAAATTGATTTTTTAGATAGATTCCGTAGAAATTAAGATTGATGGGGATTGGTGGTAGCCCTATCAAGGTAATGATTGAAAAACAAGTATTCTCTCTCTTGCTCTTTGCGTCTTTGTGGTTAAAAAATGTTTTTGAACCGCGAAGACACAAAGAGCACAAAGGTAAGAGAGCGAGAATTAGACAGTAGCCTTGACAAATCGTATGCCACTGTTGCAATATCTTGCACCTGACCCCCGTTCATCCCCCCTTGGTCAGGAGGGAAAAGAGGAGGGTGACGGTTTACTGACAGCGAATGAAATCCTAAATTTAAAACTGAATGCTGAGTTGGTCGTCTTAAGTGCGTGCGACACTGGACGTGGACGCATTACAGGTGATGGGGTGATTGGTTTATCACGTTCTCTGATTAGTGCTGGTGTTCCGAGTGTCGTCGTCTCATTGTGGGCGGTTTCAGATGATTCTACCGCGTTCCTAATGACCGAGTTTTATAAAAATCTGCAACAAAAACTTGACAAAGCCACTGCATTAAGAAACACGATGCTAGCTACTAAGCAAAAATATGGTAGTCCCTTGCAATGGGCTGCATTTACATTGATAGGAGAAGCTGAGTAGTGTTTTATACATTTTTTTTATAGAATCAGAAAACACTAATTTAGAATAGCCGCACTGTTTGCATCGTTAATGAAACCTAAGGTCTACATTGAAACATCTATTCCCAGCTTTTACTATGAGATCCGCTCTGAAGCTAGTATGGTAGCACGTCGGAATTGGACACGTCAGTGGTGGGACAACACTAGCAATCAGTATTGGCGTGTAACCAGCGTTGCAGTATTAGATGAACTTAACAGAGGTGATTTTCCTAGTAAAGATGAAGCGATTGAACTGATTAGCGGTTTACCATTCGTCGTTATCGAGCCAGCAATCGCTGAAATTGTTCAAGCTTACATTCAGCATCAAGTTATGCCAAAAGATCCAGTTGGCGATGCTTTACATCTTGCATTAGCTTCATATCATAGATGTGATTTCCTACTGACATGGAATTGTCGGCACTTGGCAAATGCAAATAAATTTGGTCATATTAGGCGACTGAACGTTATGCTTGGTTTATATGTCCCAATGCTTGTGACTCCATTAGAATTGATGGGGGAGGAATCCTGATGTTGAAAGATGATCCAGCGATCGAGAGAATAAGAGAGGCGCGACACCGCATATCCTCCGAACATGGGCATGATCCGCAGAAATTAGTGAACTACTACATCGAACTTCAAAAACAATATCAGTCTATAGATAGGGTAAAAGAACAGCAAACTGAATCTGTACAAACTACAAGAGACTTCTAGATAAGCTACAATTAGCGCTCGGTCTACATTGTAAAGATTGGGCGTATTATTTTTCTTTCCAAACTCAGGCTACATCATTAAACGGAAGTTTAGATATTTGATTGTAAACTTCTGCATTTTCTTCAAGAGCTTGGCGTATGTCGTATTGCGTTTGTAAATTCAACCAAAACTGGGCGCTATTACCAAAATAGCGAGATAAACGCAAAGCTGTATCTGCTGTAATACTGCGCTTTCTTTGTAAAATCTCACTAATTCGTGTCTGAGCTACACCTATATCTTTGCTTAATCGATAAGGGGTGATATTTAGTGGCTCTAAAAATTCTAGTTGTAGGATTTCCCCTGGATGAATATTTGGTAGACGGTGATTATTCATAATTATTTTCATGCATCAGTGATAATCTACTATTTCAACTACATAAGCATTGTTTTCATCCGTCCAAACAAAGCAGATTCGCCATTTCTTAGAATGCCACATTTTTAACTGTGTTGCTCGCAATGCTGCCGAGGCTGACTTCCCGGACTGCCACATTTGCTGGTAAAATTCCTGCATAAACACAGATGTGCCTTCATCGTCAACTTGCCACAAGGACACCACCAGTCGTTCTCCTCCTGCATACATTAGTCCTCTTGTCAAGCCCACCAACCCTTCTCCTTGAATTTCCTTACCTAATCCCGTTTCACAAGCATTCAAGCAATCTCACATAAAGAGGTTCGGCTTCCGCGTACCGTCCAAGGGATTCGTAGAGTCCTGCCAGATTGTTGTAACTTTGGGCAACATCCGGATGGTCTTTTCCCAGCAGCTGTTGCCTGAGTTCTAAAGCTTTGATGTAGAGCGCTTCCGCTTCCGCGTACCGTCCAAGGGATTTGTAGAGTCCTGCCAGATTGTTGTAACTGGTGGCAATATCCGGATGATCTTCTCCCAGCAGCCGTTGCCTGAGTTCCAAAGCTTTGATGTAGAGCGGTTCGGCTTCCGTGTACCGTCCAAGGGATTTGTAGAGTCCTGCCAGATTGTTGTAACCGGTGGCAATATCCGGATGATCTTCTCCCAGCAGTCGTTGCATTAGTTCCAAAGCTTTGATGTAGAGCGCTTCGGCTTCCGCGTACCGTTTAAGGGATTTGTAAAGTCCTGCTAGATTGTTGTAAATGATGGCAACATCGGGATGCTCTTCTCCCAGCAGCCGTTGCCTGAGTTCCAAAGCTTTGATGTAGAGCGGTTCGGCTTCCGTATACCGTCCAAGGGATTTGTAGAGTCCTGCCAGATTGTTGTAACTGGTGGCGAGATCCGGATGGTCTTCTCCCAGCAGCCGTTGCCTGAGTTCCAAAGCTTTAATGTAGAGCGCTTCCGCTTCCGCGTACCGTCCAAGGGATTCGTAGAGTCCTGCCAGATTGTTGTAAATGATGGCGACATCCGGATGCTCTTCTCCCAGTAGCCGTTGCATTAGTTCCAAAGCTTTAATGTAGAGCGCTTCCGCTTCCGTGTACCGTCCAAGGGATTCGTAGAGTCCTGCCAGATTGTTGTAACTGGTGGCGGTATCCGGATGGTCTTCTCCCAGCAGCCGTTGCCTGAGTTCTAATGCTTGGATGTAGAGCGGTTCGGCTTCCGTATACCGTCCAAGGAATTCGTAGAGTCCTGCTAGATTGTTGTAACTGGTGGCGGTATCCGGATGGTCTTCTCCCAGCAGCCGTTGCCTCAATTCCAAAGCTTTGATGTAGAGCGATTCCGCTTCCGCGTACCGTCCTAGGGATTGGTAGAGTGATGCGCGATCGTTGTAACTAGTAGCGACGGCGACATCTGGATAGTTTTCTGCCAGCAGTTTCTCATTGTCTGAAATTATTTGCCGATCGAAGGAAGATACTTCTGGTTTAACAAATGTTTTTTCTCTAGAAAAGGTAGACTCTCTAAATTGAAAACTTCGATCGCTATATATATTTATTTTTGTCTTCATAACTGGAATCTCGGCTTGGGAAAGGTTTTCTAGTTGAATTGCCACTAACCCTTCCTGAAAAGCTCTTTGAAAACTATCTTGAGTAACTGAGGTTTCGTAACTCAATGCGTTGTAAAAGCCTTGAGCGAACAAGATTGCAGATTTATCCTGAATCTCCTGGTTCATCCCAATCGTATAGTTAATATATTTACTAATTGCCTCAGCAGATTTGATAGAGTGACTGGCATTTAACAGCACACAGTTTACATAATCCCCGTATAACTTAAAAAGTGATGCCAAGCCCTCTGGTGGAACAGCCTTGTGCTGTCCCCCATCATCCTCTAATAGCAAACTTCCATCCTCCAAACCATGCCCGCAGAAATGGACAATTGTAAATTTTTTGGATGCGATCGCATTGCGAATATCCTGGGGTCGAACAGCAGTCCGAACATCAACCTCAAACATATCCCGTCTTACGGCGCGTGCGATCCGCTCGGAAATTTCTCTAATTTCTTTATCCAAGCGCATACTGTGGGGATTGGCTGCCAGAATTAAGATTTTTTGTTGTTGAGTCGCTTGTTGCTTAACCATCTCCCACCCTACGCAAAAATTATGTTTTTTGTAGCTTCTGGATTATTGTATTAACCTTACCAAATAGGTTGTACTTCAAAGCTACACTTAATAAAGTTATCTCACTAATAAAATAGTAACAGAAGCGGACAGGGGAACTTTATGTATAGCGCATGAGGTTGATGCAATTGTCACTCGCGAGTGTCTGGTATTAGTAACCATTCACAGAATTTATTTAGATATTATAACGTTTTTGAAGTCGTTAATGCAAAAAATTTGCAATCATTGGGCATTTCAACGTTGACCACAGGAAATACGAACGCGCCTACCATTATGATTGGCGAAAAAGCAGCCGATCTGATTAAAGCCGCAAGGCACAGCTCTCAACAGAGCCAAGTCTCTGGGACGCGATCGCGATCCTAGGATCGTCAATTACCAATGACTAATGACTATTGACTAATGATGACTTTAACCAGTTAACTTTAATTGTGACGGTCTACTTAACTTAAGTAGTTAACAAACCGTAAACAATTTGTGAGTATCACCAACATCACGTTATCATCGGATATTGGCAGGCAGCCTTGTGTATTGGTAGACACTCATGACCGCTTCTCACTCTACACCCCAAACAACTGAACCAAACAACCCGAATGAGCCAATCGGCGATTACCGTATGGTAGACCGCAGTAAACTCAGCAAGATGTACCAGCACTACGTGGAAGTGAAGGAAAAGTATCCTCATGCTCTACTACTGTATCGGGTAGGAGATTTTTTTGAAACATTTTTTCAAGACGCTATTGTTGTATCCAGAGAACTGGAACTGGTTCTGACTAGCAAACACGGAGGAGAAGTCGGTAGGGTACGTATGACGGGTGTCCCGCATCATGCGTGGGAACGGTACACAACTCAGTTGGTAGAAAAGGGATATGCTGTTGTTATTTGCGATCAGGTGGAAGATGCTTCGGAAGCAGTAGGTTTAGTCCGTCGTGAAGTGACGCGCATTCTCACCCCCGGTACGTTATTGGAAGAAGGAATGCTCAAGTCAAGCCGCAACAACTACTTGGCGGCTGTGGTAGTTGCAGGTGACTATTGGGGTTTGGCTTATGCAGATATTTCTACAGGCGAATTCTTAACAACTCAAGGCAGTAATTCAGAGCATTTGACGCAGGAACTCATGCGCTTACAGCCTGCTGAGGTGCTTGTTCCCACTAACGCCCCAGATTTGGGAAGTTTACTGCGTCCGGGCGAAAGATCGGAACATTTACCAGAATGTTTGCCTCCATCTTTTTGTTATAGCTTGCGATCGCAAGTCCCCTTTTCCCAAGGCGAAGCCCGAGCCAGATTGTTGCAAAAGTTCAAAGTCCGTTCTTTGGAAGGTTTGGGTTGCGAACACCTTGCGCTTGCCGTGCGTGCGGCGGGAGGGTTGCTAGAATATTTAGAAGAAACGCAAAAAGAAAACTCTATCCCCTTACAAACGCTACGGACTTACACTCTCACAGATTTTCTGATTATTGACCATCAAACACGGCGTAACCTTGAAATAACCCAAACTGTACGTGATGGAACTTTTATTGGTTCTCTCCTTTGGGCGTTAGATAAAACTTCTACACCAATGGGGAGTCGTGCTTTACGGCGATGGTTATTGCAACCACTGCTCGATATTAAAGGTATTCGAGCACGACAAGACTCGATTCAAGAACTTGTTGATAACAATTCCCTACGCCAAGAATTGCGACAGTTATTGCGTCAAATTTATGATATAGAACGATTGACAGGACGTGCTGGTTCTGGTACTGCCAATGCCAGAGATTTATTAGCCTTAGCCGATTCTTTATCTCGTTTGCCTCAAATAGCAAATTTGGTTTCTATTGCTCGTTCTCCTTTCTTAAAAGCTTTGCAAAAAGTGCCATCAGGAATGGAAGAGTTAGCACAAAAAATTCGCCTTCATATAGTGGAGTCACCACCTTTACATATTAAGGAAGGAGGATTAATTCGTTCTGGAGTTAATGCTCACTTAGATGAACGACGCGCCACTGTTGAAGATGACCAGAAATGGATTGCTAATTTAGAAGTTGATGAACGCGCAAGAACGGGAATTTCTAATCTAAAGGTAGGATTTAACAAAACTTTTGGTTACTTTATTGGGATTTCTCGTGCAAAAGCCGACCAAGTACCATCAAATTACATCCGCAAGCAAACGCTGGTGAATGAAGAACGTTATATCACTCCGGAATTGAAGGAACGGGAAGCCAGAATTCTCACAGCACGGGATGATTTAAACCAGTCAGAATATGAAATTTTTGTGGCGTTGCGAGAGGAGGTAGGTACGCAAGCGGAAGTGATTCGCAATATTTCTCGTGCAATAGCAGCAGCAGATGTTTTGTGTGGGTTGGCTGAGTTGGCTATCTATCAAGGTTATTGCCGTCCGTCGATGACAGAAGGGCGAGAAATTACAATTATTGATGGGCGTCATCCTGTAGTGGAACAGTCTTTGCCTTCAGGTTTCTTTGTACCGAATTCTACTCATTTGGGGAATGGAGAAAAGGAAATTTCTTCCCAGTCCCCAGATTTAGTTATTCTTACTGGACCAAATGCAAGTGGGAAAAGTTGTTATCTCCGACAAGTGGGATTAATTCAACTTATGGCACAAATCGGAAGCTTTGTTCCTGCACGAGAAGCACAATTGGGAGTGTGCGATCGCATTTTCACTCGTGTCGGTGCAGTAGATGATTTGGCAACGGGTCAATCTACTTTTATGGTGGAGATGAACGAGACAGCAAATATTCTCAACCATGCAACGTTAAAGTCACTGGTGCTGTTAGATGAAATTGGTAGGGGAACAGCAACTTTTGATGGTCTTTCTATTGCTTGGGCTGTCGCAGAGTACTTAGCAACAGAAATTCGCTCGCGAACAATTTTTGCAACACATTACCATGAATTGAACGAATTAGCTTCGTTGTTATCAAACGTCGCTAATTATCAGGTAACAGTCAAAGAATTACCAGATCGAATTATATTTTTGCACCAAGTTCAACCGGGAGGTGCAGATAAATCTTATGGTATTGAAGCAGGAAGATTGGCAGGTTTACCAAAAGTAGTTATTCAACGAGCAAGACAAGTAATGGGACAGATTGAAAAGCACAGTAAAATTGCACTAGGGTTACAAAATTTAGAATAAAGGTCTTGGGGCGATTAGAAATCGCGACTATACAAGCAAAACACCTAAACGACGATTAAGTAGGCGTGTAGCAAATGTAAACGCTTCTTCCTGCTTGCCTTTCTCAATACCGATGCGCTCGAAAGATGTCACATATTTCATACGTTGTCTTGCTTCAAGTTGTTCTACTTCAATTGTAAACTCGGCTTGAGTATTACTTATTTGTTTAAAGGAAAATCAAAATGAGAAAACTTGTTTATCACGTAGGTACAACTCTTGACAGTTATATCGCTCATGAAGATGGTTCAATTGATGGCTTCTTAAAGTTTGCAGAAGGAGAACACGTAACAGAATACTTTGAAAGCCTCAAGGCATACGATACTGTAGTCATGGGCAAAGCAACATATGAGTTTGGTTATCAATACGGCAAAAAGCCCGGAGAACCTGCATATCCTCATATGAAGAATTACATATTCTCAAAGACCTTAAGATTCGATACAGAACCAGATGAGCGAGTCAAAATCATCGCTCAAAACGAACTAGAAGTTATCAAACAATTAAAAGAAGCTGATGGCACAGACATTTATTTGTGTGGAGGTGGAACATTTGCAGGTTTTTTATTAGATAACGAACTCATTGATGAACTAATAATCAAACTTTATCCTATTATCCTTGGTAGTGGCATACAGCTTTTTGGTAAGAGTAACAAAGCAATTAATTTATCGTTAATTAATTCCAAAACCTATCAGACTGGTGTATTATTATTAACTTATCAGTTAAATTATAACTAAAAAAGTTCTGCTTTTTGCTTTTGCAACTTTGCCTGATATTGTTAAAATTGCGTATAAGTAAAAATATTTTATTAACAATTAACATCAAGCAATTTGGCAAAAGATTATTTTTATATTACAATGGTATTGATAGAAAAATTTGGAGATTGTTAAAAGCTTTTAAAGAAAAATTTTACAACAGCGAAAATATTATTTTTTATAGCGGTTACAGAAATAAATACTAACAAAAATTAAAATCCGGAAGGAAACACAAATGCTTAGCTGTCATGATGTTGCAAAATATTTTCTAGCTCAAACTGACGAAGAAGCAGGAGATTTGATTTCTAATCTTAAGCTTCAAAAATTAGTCTACTACGCTCAAGGGTTTCACTTGGCGTTGTATGACGAACCCTTATTTACTGAACCTATAGAGGCGTGGACGCATGGTCCAGTTGTACCTGAAGTATATCATGCATACAAACATTATGCTTCTGGTGCGATTCCTATTCCTGACGATATTGATTTTTCAAAATATGATAAGCCAACTCGTGAGCTACTAGATGAGGTTTACCGTGTTTACGGACAGTTTTCCGCATGGAAATTGCGAAATATGACCCATGATGAGGAACTTTGGAAAGATGCATATAAAGGCGATATAGTTATAGCTCATCAAGCTATGAAACAATACTTTAAAACCCAGCTTGTCAATGACTCGAATGAGTAACAGGAAAAAATTTAAACAACCACCAAAGGAACGAGGGAAAAATTTAAGAACTCCACCTGACAAAACAGAGATACCTCCAGAACAGCTACCTCCTATATTTTCTCTACGTTACCTAGAAGGTGAATATTGTTTAACTAAATGTGACAAAGATGACCAAGCTGCATTTGCTCTTAAAATTCATAGGTTAAGTAAGTTAACTTGGAGCCAAATACAGTCTCAAGACAGGCACAAACTTGGTTACGAAAGAATTTCCAGAGATTCGCTCAAAATCCCAATTCCTAGATTTATTACTGAAGATGTGAATCTTATCGCTTTTCGGTTCTCTGGGATGAAACCAATGATAGGTTATCGTGATGGTTGTATCTTTTACGTTATCTGGCTAGATAGAAATTTTACTCTTTATGACCATAGTTAAAATGTTTTTTTTAAATTTAATTTCCCTCTTCTGTAACATTCTATCTACTGTAGAAATACCAATGGTTATTCCTATCTTTTCTTTAAGGGACTCGCGAATCTCTGACAAAGTAGCATCATTCTTGGCTTCTACTATTTCTTTGAGAACATTCAATTGTTGTTCGTTGAGTTTTGTTGGAGTTTGTTGTGTCCTGACTTTAGGAGCAATAGTTCCTGTTTCTCTATATTGTTTGAGTAATTTCTCAATAAAACCTAAAGTTACACAAAATCTTTTTGCTAACTGACGTTGTGACATTCTACCTTCTAAATATGTATCAAGTATTTTTTGACGTAAATCAAGAGAATACGCTTTCATTTTTACCCTGGTGAAGATGTACAGCTTTATCTTATTAAGTGTACTTCATTAGCCTGGGAAAGGCTATATTCAGGGTACAATACTACTCGGTTAAGGAAAATAGGGGAGAAAATCAAGACCCTAATGTTCGCGTTGTGTTTACGAGAACAATAAAGCGATAAAACTCCCCTGACGCACCCCCTACTGTCACAATCGGTTTTTTCGGACGAGTCTACTATAAAAGCTGTACTTTATACAAAAATGGTGAAAAGTCAGGGCGATCGCCAACCCCAAATCCGCAAACGTTCAAAATTCGTAGTGTGACAATGGGCGGGTGTGGAAGGTAGGATAAAATACTCTCTGGTCAACACGGCGATCGACGCTCTTTCAGCTTGCGCCTTCATGCGATCGCAAAAAAACTTGACTGTTAATTCGATACTGCAAGGGCTGAGGAAAATAGAGGGGAAAAACCGTCAAAATATGTTCGCGTTTTTTATACGAAAAATAAATGGGGAATTGAATTTACTTTTTCTCTTTGAGGCTCTCATACAACTCTACCCAGTTTTGCCTGAGAGAATCAATACATGAGCTTAAGTAATCGATTTGGGTTCTTCTAGCAACTTGCATAACAGCCTCAATATGAGCAGGACTGCCAGCTTTACCCAAATGCTTATACTTACTAAGTTTTTTTGGTTCTTTAGTCGGGAAAGTGGGCTGTTGTGCGTGCAACTTGTAATACCAATAAGTGCCTCGATTACCGCGAGCCTGGTAGCGCAAAACACAACAACCCGGTGGTGCAATTTCTCCAGACGCTTTAATTTGTTGGATTTGGAGTTGTAAAGTGGCAATGGCTTGTTGCAAAAGCTCTGCTCTGGCAAGAAGATCATCAGTTTTTGTGGGCATACACAAGCGGTGTTGCGGATTTTGTCTAATTTGAGGAACAGTTGTGGGTTAGGGAAACGGCAAATTGTTCTCGTATTGCTTTCGAGAACAAAAACTGATTGAATTTATATGATTCTACAACTAGAATACCTTGGAGACTCATGCCACTGATTAACTTTGAGGTCATGCCTCCTTCATTATCCCCAACAGAATTACTCACAGCCCTCGAACAAGTCATCCCCAGTCAAATTATCACGAGTGCTATTCAGAAGACAGGTTCAGAAGAACGGCGACAACGAATACTTCCCACCCATGTTGTTGTTGCTTTAGTCATTGCTATGAGTTTATGGTCACATGAGTCAATAGTCGATGTGTTCAAAAATCTGATTCAAGGTGTTGCCGGACGGTGGATAAGTTTGAAAGTCCGTTTGATTTCACCAACAAGCTCCTCAATTACCGAAGCACGTCAACGCACTGGACCTGCAGTTATGACTCGTTTGTTTGAGATGGTGGCTAAACCATTGGCAACGATTTTAACACCGGGTGCTTTTTTAGGAGGGCTGAGAATTATGGCTGTAGACGGGACAGTTTTTGATATCCCAGACACAGTTGAAAATGCTCGAGTCTTTGGTTATCCTGGTTCTCCAAAAGGTACATATCCGGCATTCCCAAAAGCTAGATTAGTTTTTTTGCTAGAAGCCGGGACTCATTTAATTACTGATGCCTTCATCAGTCCATATCGAGTTGGTGAAAGAAAAGGAGCTTTAAAACTACTCCGAAGTGTTGGTTCTGGTATGTTGTTGATATGGGACAGGGGATTGCATTCTTTCAAGATGGTTTATGCTGCCATCAATCAAAAGTGCCATTTTCTCGGTCGAGTCCCAGCCAATGTCAAATTTGAAGTCGTTAAAACCTTAACTGATGGTTCCTATCTTAGTTGGATTGCACCAGATGGCAAGTCGAAAAAGAAAGGTGCAACGCGACTTCCAGTTCGTGTTATTGAATATGTGATTGAAGAAGATGGAACTGAAAAAGTTTACCGTTTGATTACTGATTTAATGGATATTAGCACCTATCCAGCATTGCTTCTCGCACAAGAATATCACCAACGATGGGAAGCAGAGTCTACATTAGACGAATTAAAAGTTCATCTCAACGGTCGGAAAACCCCTATTCGCTCCAAGAATCCTCGTGAGGTAATTCAAGAAATTTATGGTTGGTTATTGGCACATTATTGCATACGTTATCTCATGTTTCAAAGTGCCGCCATAGTTGGAATTTCTCCGTTACGGCTCAGCTTCACTGGTAGCCTACGAGTGATTCGACGTGCCATTCCTCAATTTCAACACAATCTCGACAATTCTGAGAATCTTAATATATATTTTAGCTGGCTAATGCAGGAAATATTAGACCTAGAAATTCCCCCACCACAAAACAGAACTAATCCCAGAGTCGTCAAGAAAACTCGCTCAAAACATAAGAGTAAAAAACGATGTCACAGAAATAATGCGACTCAACGACAACAACTCTCTTTCTTAATTTTTCCAGCCGCTAGTTAATTAAATTTCTGTTTGAAATCATAGTCAGCCGTTCATTTTTAATTTATCATTTACGTTTTAGGTATATTTTTGTCAATTAACAGTCAAGTTTTTTTGCGATCGCATGAAGGCGCAAGCTGAAACAGCGCCGATCGCCGTGTTGACCAGAGAGTATTTTATCCTACCTTCCACACCCGCCCATTGTCACACTACGAATTTTGAACGTTTGCGGATTTGGGGTTGGCGATCGCCCTGACTTTTCACCATTTTTGTATAAAGTACAGCTTTTATAGTAGACTCGTCCGAAAAAACCGATTGTGACAGTAGGGGGTGCGTCAGGGGAGTTTTATCGCTTTATTGTTCTCGTAAACATAACGCGAACATTAGGGTCTTGATTTTCTCCCCTATTTTCCTTAACCGAGTAGTATTGATTCAGGGTATATGAGCGGACATGATATTAATTACTAAGAAGGAAAATACATAAATTACTCCCTTTGGGCTCTAAAATTACCGAATTTTGTAGGGTGGGCATTGCCCACTCTACGCCCATAGGTAATCATAAGAGCACGCTCAGGGAGTAATTGGTTGGGGGAAAATGGGAAAGGAATTTTAGACACTGCGATCGCTCTTAGTGGTGCTGGATTCTTTGCTTTTACTGTTACTAAATCGAGATGGATGAGAGGAGCGATCAAAAAAAAGATATCCAAATCTTAGAGGTTGTTTGAAAAGTGGTAGGCTGTGATTTTAGGCACTCATCGATCCCCCCTAGCCCCCCTTAAAAAGGGGGGAAATATAGCGGTTTTCAATTGGGTGCAATACACACAAAAGTTATGGAACCGCAGATGCACGCACCCTCAACGCAGATAAATCTGTACTTCATTCAAGTGAGAACCGCTATATTCTTAAAGTCCCCCTTATTAAGGGGGATTTAGGGGGATCTTGAATATGATTGCTACTCATGAAAGGACTTTTGAAACACCCTCTTAAGAATGTTGGGTTTCGTTCCTCAACCCAACCTACGCGGCTTGTGAATTTTGTTCGCGGGTATTGGATTTAAAACCGTGTTTCATACTCAAATTCCAAGCGACTTTCATCTTCTAAATCTGTGGAACCGCGCACGAGAGTGTTGTCGTTCACCCGGTAAAGCACGTTGTAACGGAAAGGTTCATTGGTTAAGAAAACCCTAGAGAGTGAAACAGAGATACTCTTGTTAATATCGAAGACACCTTCTGCAGCTAAACCTAACACGGAAGCTCTCGATGCTTCATTGGCAACATTTGTTGGAAATATCCGAAATTCACTGAATCCGATCGCTTGTCCTAACGCACTAATACTTCCTTGCAGTCCCCCCAATACCGTAGAACCTGCAAAGGTAGCAAGTCCCAAAGCAGGGTCCGATCCACCCAATGAATTAATAATCGATCCACCTAATAACGCAATAATTTCCGGTTCGCTGCGACGGGGTTCGCTTGTTAATTGCAAATTATCAGCTAGCTGACTGGCTGGTCCTTCAACTCTTGCTTGAACCCTTACCGTTCTTAAAGTTCCAATACTTGTAGAAGGAACGTCACTAATTTCTGAAGAAAGTACGGGAGAAGCCAAAATCCTACTTCCTCTTGCTTCCGGTACAAGAGCAATCATTCGGACATCTAGAATCGGGTCAAGTCCCCGACTGGGAATAAACTGTGCTGTGTGTTCGTAACCTCGCACTAAGGTAAACTGAGTTGAAAATAAATTAACTTGTCCACCCGTAAGACGAATAGTTCCTTCTGGTATGGGTTTTGCTAAAGTGCCATTGATATTCAAGTCTCCCTTGGCGTTAAAGCTGAGTACGGATTGCGTTGGATCTGCTACAGAAGGTACGAAACTACCAAAAAGTGGTTGCGTGGTGATGCGAATATCATCGCCTAAAACAAGCTTTAAATTTGTAAACTTGATAGGAGAATCGGTAAGTGCGGGTGCAGCAGAACCTTTTGAACCATCTGTATTTTGAGCTGTTGTGGTGGCTGAGACTGCATTACTTTTTGTACGACCTCCTTGTGGAGTATTACCAGCCGCTTGTTGTCCAATCCTGACTTGACCATCACTTAAAAGAATTTCACCACTGATATCGGGTTTCAAAACACTTCCCCCAATGACGGCATTACCACTGACACCGCCTTGATACAGGTTTTGTACACTCAAATTCAAATTTTGCAGAGATACGGTGAGGGGATTTGTTGCTGCTTGCTGTTGAGCTTGTTGACTTGCAAAAATGGGGATAATTCCCTCAGCCGTCAAATTTCCTTGATTATTGTATTGCCCTTGAATGCTTTGGACATCTACTTTATTGCCATTAAATTCTAGTGTTCCCGTTACACCGGTTAATGGATCTTGTAGGGCTTGTGCTTGAAAAGTTGCATTATTAACTGTGGCAGTTCCTGTAATCGTTGGTTGCTTTAAAGTACCCCCAATCTCTACATTTACTTGTCCTTGACCGTCTACCCAAGCAACTTGGTCGGTAAATGCGTTTAACAGCGCTAAGCCTCCATCTTGAACGTTAGCTGTAACGTTAATGCGATCGCTATCTGGTTGTACGGAAGCAAAAGGCAAAGGAATTGGTACGCTTCCTCGTGCTTCTAGTGGTTGCGTTCCTGTGACCAATAAAGTACTGTCAAAATTCAAACGTGCGTTGTCATAGTTAAAGCTAACTTTTCCTGTTTGCACTGGTTGCTGGTTTAAAGTTGCATTTTCTAATGTGACTTCTCCCGTAGCACTGGGGTCTTTTATACTCCCTGCAAGATTTGCGATCGCATCCACTTGACCTGTCACATCTACTGCTGCATTCTGTATAAACGGCTGCAATAAAGATATAGGAAAATCAGTCACGTTTAATTGTCCTGATAGTTCTTCCGTTCCCAACTTTCCTGTAAAAGTCAACAATCCTTCACCCAAATCTACACGTACTGGCACGAATGTCACAACTCCATCTGCAAACGTACCCCGTGCAATTAACTGTTCTAACTTATACCTACCCCATTGCCAGTTATCACCCTGAAAATTGAAACTAGCATTCACCCCCGACTTTAAGGAACCAGCGACCTCAATTTGTCCGTTCAAAGCACCTTCTAATTCTGCCAAACTAGGCAAAGTCCGAGCTTCCTGACGCTGTTGCTGTTCTTTTGCAAGTACTGCTTCAATTTCCGCAAAGCGTTGTAATTGCGTTAATATATCTGCATCAGGCAAACCTACAGGTGTTGTTTGAAGAACTTCTGCTCCAGCCAATTTTGGAATTTGTAATCCAGAAGCAAAGTCTTGAAAACCAAAAATATTAGCTGCTTGTAAAACTCTTTGAATATTCAGTTTTTCAAAACTAGCTTGAGCTTGGAATTGAGGATTATTGCCAGTTTCTACATTCCCATTGACAGCAATAACACCATCACCAATTCGTAACTGTCCGTTAGTTAAAGATGCAGCGCCATCAGCATAACTGATATTTCCTTGAAACGAATCTGCAGCCAATCTACCAGCTTGAGGTTTGGCGATCGCCACATCTCCTACAACACTAAACTGCTCCAAGTTTACCGCTAAATCTCCAGATATCTCCCCAGATAAAGGTTTTAAAGCTAAATTATTTGCGGGTACAAAACCTTCCAAAAGAGCAACGGGAAAACTTTGGACATTGACGAGGAGATTGTCTCCCTCCGTTTTCCCAGTAGCCACAGCGTTATTCAGACGAACCAGAAATGACGTTGGGCGATAATTGGAATTCAAGTTAACCGCAATTCGGTCTTGCGTCCCCTTAAGTTGT
The DNA here is from genome assembly GCF_045865695.1 of Scytonema hankhaensis NUACC26. Taxonomy (NCBI): domain Bacteria; kingdom Bacillati; phylum Cyanobacteriota; class Cyanophyceae; order Nostocales; family Scytonemataceae; genus Scytonema; species Scytonema hankhaensis. The sequence continues at coordinate 57,331 of NZ_BAACAP010000199.1, read as the reverse complement.
AGTTCTCCACCTTGTCCTCCCCTAACATTGACTCTTCCAGTTAATAGGGGGTCAAACGCCACACGATTCACCTTCAAACCACGTAACCTAATATTTCCTCCAGCATTGGGAGTCTGTGGAGTTCCCCTCACCTGTCCTCGAAAATCCACTAACCCTGCTAGCGCCACATTACCGGGAAGTTGTACGGGAATTTGTCCTAAGTTATAACCCCGCGCCAGCACATCCAGATTAAACCCAGAGACTTGAGGCGTTCCGTTTTCCGGTAATTGGAGAGCAATTATACCAGCAGCACTCAATCCGGGAGCCGTTGCTCGTTCGATCGCAATTTGCTGTCCGTTCCATTGAACTTGCGCTACCAGTGGTTGTGCGAGAACTGCTAATTGAGAAAATCTTACTTGACCGGCGGCGCGAATATCTGCGAGTTGAAAAGACTGAGTTGTTCCTGCAACTCTTATATCGGAACCGAGCCGTCCTTTTAGCTGTTGGGAAAATTGATTGAGTTGAACTCGAGCAACATTTGCCAATGCTTCCCAACGTCCGTTGTTGAGGCTAATGTTTCTCACATTAACCGTACCTCCTGCAACATTGCGTAAAGTTGCTTGTCCTGTTGCTTGAATGGTTTCGGGTTTGAAAGATGCAGTTGTTCCCGCCAAGTTCAACTGAGTGCTTAAGATTCCCCGTCGAATTTGCGGCGGTACTTGGGCAAAACGGCTCAATTGAATTCTAGCTGCATTAACAAATGCTTGCCAGCGACCTCGTGCAAGCCGACCTCTAGCTCTAACTGTATTCCCTGCTATGTTAGCTACAGCATCTTGAAGGAGAATATTTTCTCCCTGTTGGGAGATGACAGCTTGTCCGTTTGTGGGATAGGTTGCTGTAGGCGCTTGGACTTGGGCGAGGGCTTGTAAGTTACCTAGAGTCCCGGTCACTTTAGCATCTGCGGAAACATTGCCAATGGTAATCGCTGGTGAAGAGTTATATGCTTTAGCAATGGCATCTCCTGGAAGATTGTTAGCTTCCACATTCAACAAGACTCTACCTTGGGGTGCTAGTTGAACTTGACCGTTTGCTGAGATTCGTCCTCCCACTTCTGGTGTTGCTAAAACTCTAGAAACATTGACTGATAGGGGTTGACCGAGAGTACCCGTCACTGTTGCATTTGCTGAAATACCACCAACAGCGACGGGAAGCGATACACCGTAACCTTGTGCGATCGCATTTCCTGGTAAACCTTGTGCTTGAATATTTAACGCGACGTTTCCTTGAGGAACGAGTTGAATTTGACCACCAGCATTAATTTTTCCACCTGCGGCTGGAGTCGCTTGAATATTTGATAAATTGACAGCCAGGGGAGGTTGTTTGTTTAAGGAACCCGTAACTTGAGCATTTCCTGAAACATTACCTATAGTAACGGGAGTTGTAAAGCCGTAAGCCTTTGCGAGTCCATCTGCTGAAATCCCTTGTGCTTGTAGGTCAACTTTGACATCACTCGCCTTTCCGAGTTTCACTTCACCTTTCCCAACAATTTCTCCCCCAGTAGCTGGAACTATTCGCAAGTTAGAAATGTTAAGTTGAGAAGCTGCGTCCGAGATGCTGAGTTGGAAGCCAGTTGCGATCGCATTAAACAGCACGCGATCGACCGTTACTGGTTTTATAGCACTTGCTGTTCCACTCAGAGTTGGTTGTTTGATAGGTCCAGTTAACTGAATATTAGCTTGAAAATCTCCAGTAACAGGAACTGGTAGACTCGTATTGAGAGTTTCTAAAGCATTTTTAGCACTAACTGACTTAACTTGTGCTGCAATATTAAATCCTTTTTGGAGATCGACGCTTCCATTTGCTACTAAAGGCGCTTTCCCATAGTTTGCTATCAGATTCTCCAAAGAAATTTGTTGTCCTTGGAATGTCAATCTTCCAGTCGCATTAGTAAACTTTTGAGGAACGTTTTGAATTTGGGACGTGACTTGATAGGCGTTAGCCGTTCCCGTGACAGCCAGTTCTGGACTGGACTTTTGTAGCTGAACTGTCAAATCGCCATCAACACGACCTGCTTGTAAAACAGTTGGTAACTCAATTAATCTGCTCAAGTCAGTTGCTTGAAAGTTTTGTGCTTTTACCTTCAGGTTCGTTTGTAGCGATTTTATTTGAGTTGTTCCATCGAGTTGAACCGTACCTCCCCTGGTTGGTTGAGCGCTCACTTCATAATTAACAAGTTGATTCTGAGATTGAATGCGAGCTATACCATTAACCCGGTCTAGCGTCACAGAACCTTTAGGTTTACCCGGTCTTGGTGTTGGATCTAAGACGACATCACCATCTTGAACCCGAAGCGATTCTAAGTCAGTTTGAATAAAACCCCTTCCTTCCCCGGCTTTTAGTTGAGTCGTTACCCAATTTGCCTGCTTATCCTGTTGGATGTAAACATCAGGTTGGATTAGAGTAACATTAAGGCTCAGCGTTCGAGTAAATAGCAGCCGTAGGGGAGAAAATTCCACTTCTACAGCTTTTGCAGCAACTCTATCGGGATCTGTCGCTGTTGCGGGTACTGATAGCGCACCAAATCTTAAACTAGTCAGTGAAAACCGCTCTACTTTCCCTATTTGTATGGGTCTTCCTAACAATTGTTCGAGATTAGTCTGAACTAGCGGTGCTAAATCTTTATAGACAAAATTCCTCGCCCACCAAGCACCTGCTGCAATTCCAATCAGCAAAACGACACCCAGTGCGAGACCAGTACGTCCTAACAAAAGGAGCCATAAACGAGGATTGCGAGGGCTAGAAGGCTCCTGTTCATTTTCTGAATTGGGAGGACGTGTCATAAGCCTTGACCAGAATCGCTTACTGAATTTATTGACTATTCTCTATAATTTCATACAAATACAAACTTTGGGCGAATCGTTTTGAAAATAGGGACTGGCGATTGAGGAATGAGAACTTGGAAACATCATCCTATCTTATAAAAAAACAAGAGAAAATATGACTATTGAAGTAGTTGATATCTGTCTTTGGGATTAAATCTTTTTATTTTTACAATAATTGGGCTACTCAAGCATTTGCACAATCCTTGATAAAAGCAACAATCTATTTCTCAACGCGATCGCGCACGCAATTTAGAGGTTGTTTGAAACGTAGTTGGCTGTAATTTTAAGCACTTATCGATCCCCCCTAGCCCCCCTTAAAAAGGGGGGAAATAGAAGCAAAGCTCCCCTTTTGAATCCCACACATCTCGTAAGACTATTACTCCCTTTCCGTGCTAAAATTCCCGCTCTTTGTAGGGTGGGCACTGCCCACTCTTTGTAGGTAGGGCTATGCCACACAATAGTAAATGATAGGCAGTAGGCAATCTACTTAATTACTGAAGATCCCAAAGAATCTTCAAACTTAATAAAATACCTCTTTTGATAGATGCTAATTTTATTAATATTTAATACGACTTCATGTGTTGCTTGTAATCGAGCATTTTAAGTAAAAGGGTGTGGAATAAAGGTATTAAAATTTATCCTTTTAAATAAAATACGGTAGGTGTGAGATGAAAAAACTTGGATTACCTATGTGGCTGCCTTACCCTAGTTCATGGTTAAACGCTTTGATAATATCAGTTTTTATGGCTGGGTTAGGGGCTTTTATTAGACGTAGCAGTTTGTTAGACCACTATCTAAGTAAGTGGTCTCAACAACCAGAACTGTCTTCTGTCATGTTGATATTGTTACTCATCTCTCCAATACCTACGATCGCCTTTTTCCATCACTTTTTTCTGAGCCGTTTTATTCCTGTTGTTCCAGGGGAAAGTGTGAAAACACCTCAAGGATTAGTCCCTGGGATTATTAGTTGGCGGGAGAGTTTGTATAGTTGGTTAGTGTTTGTTCTATCCACCCTAATAGCTACTTTAATTTGTATTCCCTTCCTGTCTCTATTTAAAGTTAACTCCGAAAATATCATCTCCACTTACAATCAACCTCATCGAACTTTACAAACTCTCTTTGCTATTGTCTGGATTATTAGTGCTGCTTTCCTTTATCAAGTTGAATATCTTTTTAAGGATCGCTTGCTTTTTATAGATGATTATATTGGTGAAGAAACTAGTGTAGACCAGGGGCAAATAATAGAAATTCAACCAGAAAACCAACAAAGTGAAATGATTCCTACTCAAATACCTGTCACTAAGGAATCGCCACAAACGAAAACTAGCCTAGCTGACTTAATTACCAAATATCGTAAACTCCTACAAAGATTTTTCATAATTGCGTTAATAGCTGTAGCAGGGTTATGGATGTATTTCTTTGCGAATTTGCCAAAAGTGAAAAAAACTGTATCAGCAAACTTATCTTATATTGAAAAACAACTAGCTACTCCCTCAGAAACTCCGGTTGCAGAAGACAGTACTTACCAAAGAGGTTTAAACAAAGCTAAGTCAGCAACCAAGCTAACAAAGTCAGCCCAAACTGAAACTGAATGGCGAGTGGTTTCTCGTCGTTGGGAAGAAGCTATTAAACTTATGGAAAGTGTACCAACTTCTAGCCCTAACTATGGATTGGCACAACAAAAGATTTTGCAGTACCAATTGCATCGGGAATTTGCTAGGCAAATGCTTTCCAGTGACCAGTGACCACCTGACCAGTGACCAGTGACCACCTGACCAGTGACCAGTCACCTTGGTCACTGTAATTTATAAAATTTCCAGAATCTATTTTTATGATGATTCGTCTCTCCTATTAAAGTTTATTTCAGTAAACTTTTTATTTGCTTTCCAACTTAGCAACAAGATTACACGTGAGTTACTACGATTTTAATAATCATTTCTGGTCTTCCCAGATGGTTTGCTGTCAATCAGAACAGGCAAAACCAAAGCAAAAAAATGCGAGGTCTAGCAGATTATTGGGGATACTGAGTTTGATGTGCGTTGCTGTTTGGACTCCTTTAATAGTCCAAATATTACTTCCAACTAACAGTCAAAATCGAGAAAATCTTTCTCTAAATAATCATGAATTTGGTAGCGATCGCGTTTTGCAGCGAGAACACTACTACTTTTTCTATCGGTCGGTACAAAATCAATAGTTGATAAAGCCACAATTCCGTTAAGATGCTATGGGGTGCAGTTACTAACCTATGCACACTTACATATCAAAAAATAGTTCTTCATGAATCAAGAAACACAGACGCCATCTCCAAAACTACAACGCGATCGCAACTCTCAACCAAAAATTCAAGTAGAACAGCACGTTAGACTTTTAGATGTTGATAAACCGCAAGGACGTGTTATTTGCGAGTGCTGGAATTGTAAACAGGGGCTACTGATTCAGCATGAAAGAGAACCACAACAGGACACTAAAGTGACTTGTCCGAATTGCGGTAGGATAGCTATAAAATTGCAAGTCGCAAAAGTTTTATCAGTTATTGCTATTCCTTCACCTTGGGAAACTTAGATTTTCAGTTTTTAAACCCGCGCCTTGCGGGTTTTGCTTGTACATCCGGCGAATAGAATTCACTTCTACACAAACAAAGTCCACCTGCGTGGACTAATCCACTTTTCCTTCAATCAATTGCTTGTTTCTAGTTGATAGATTTGACGCAACTCCTCAACTGTATTCGCCGTTTTGGCGTTGCTGATTAATACTATGAAAATCGCACGCACTCGTCACACTCGGCGCAGAAAAACCTTATCATCTTTGCGACGCCAGGTGCTTCAACGGGGGGAACCCCCGCAACGCACTGGCTCGTCTTCGCGTGAGTCTAAAAAATCATTCATATTTTATAGCAATTTTCACTTGAATGAAGTACAGATTTATCTACTACGGGCTGCTACAGGCTGCGGTTCCATAATTTTTTTATGTATTGCACCCAATTGAAAACCGCTATAATTCAGCAACGCCGCCGTTTTTATACCTTCTTTAATCGCTCTCAACTGTTCAATGCCATAAATCTGAGAAATTTCTGACCTGATTGCTAATACCAATTCTCTGGATCGGTATAACCAAAACGTATTATTCAAAATTTTTATATTGTTCTAAATCTGCTTGAGAAACTTCGTTTGCAAGGACTAATTTGTAATGTTTTTCTTGTACTACCTTTACTTCCCCTTCATTTAATGTCAATTCAAACAGTGCAATTAAATTGTTATTCATAAATTGAGCTGATATAGTCCGACAAACCAACTCCGGATATTTTGCCGTGCAATATGCTATGTCTTGTTTGGTTTGAACAATACTTATCTGGTCATTACCACTCTTGGCTTGAATAGGTATAATAAACTGAGAACCATTACGATTTAAACCAACATAAAGTTCATCAATTTCAATTTGACCAACTCCTTCAACAGTAGTTCTTAAATGATTTTGTAATGAATACGCAGTAATTCCTAAAAATATGTCTATCAACCTATTGTAACGTATTTTGGTTAATAGAGCCTGTTCATCCCCTGACGAATACCTTGCAATAATTTCTGGAGTTGAGTCTGGAATTTTAATTTGTAACAAGTTATTAGATGGAACAATTCTGTTAATACGTTCAAGACGAAACCTGTAAATTGCACGTCCTGCTAACTCTACGATCCACTGTAAACCTTGAGGCTCTGTATCTGTTATGTCTTTAGGCAATGGTTTCCTAAATCTAAAAGAATAAATAACATCACCCAAATTCTTTGGCTCTAATCCTAATCTATCACCAATTGCTTCTAACTCAGCACGGGTAAACTCGAATTCTGTTACTCCTAATTTATACTTTTGTTTAAAAATTTCATTAATAACAGTATTGTACTTTTTTTCTTTTCCTTCTTTAACCATAAAAAATCTTACTAAATTATTATTGTTTCTTTATCTTGGGTATTTGTTCTTCTTACTCTTGGTTCTATTATGCGTGCATCTACTCCAAAATCTTGAGCAGCTTGAGACATATCAAACATCAATAACTCCTGTTTTCCCAAATCATATATGACTTTAGGTTTAATTGAAGATATATTCAGAGCTTTGATTATTTCCAAAGCTACTGCTTTGGCTAATAATGGTGGAACAGAATTTCCTATTTGTCTAAATCCGTGCCATTTAGTAACGTGAAATCTAAACCAGTCTGGGTACGAATGCAAACGTGCTGCTTCACGTACAGTAATACATCTTGGAGTAAAAGGGTGAATTGGTCGAGCAGACGTAAAAGCTCCTCTATTACTGGGAGTACCTGCTCTGAGAGTATTACAAAGTCCTTCAGGATCGAGTTTATAAAAGCGACTTATTGGTTCAGTCTTACCGTGTTGAGTCGCTTCAAACCTGCATATAGATACTGAAGTATGCTCTGTTCTTAAACTTGAAGTTAGAATTCGAGAGTCATATTTTCGCTCATAAGAAAAGTCGTCGTCTACAGACAAAAGACCACGCAGCTTTCTACCATAATCGCTAGGTTTACCAAAATCTGCTAATACCCAGTCTCTTTCAATTAGTTCTACATAATGATTAACTTCTGGTAAGTCTTGTAGAGCGTCCAAAACTGTTGGACTGGGTGGAAGCTCACTGATAATCTTAGCTTTTTTTTGTTTTGCAGGCTTTACGATTTTCTGCGGATACATTGGTAACTCAAGATCGGAACGACAACCTAACAAAAATAATCTCTCGCGATTTTGCGGTACTCCATATTCAGCAGCATTTAATACTTGATAAGTTTTCTGTATTTTGTAACCTTTTTTTTCAAATTCACTGATAATTTCTGCAAGAAATTTTTGATGATTTCCTACAGTTATTCCTTTGACATTCTCAAAAACAAAATATTTTGGTTGTAATTCAAAAACCAATCGAATAAAGTGGAAAACAAGTGAATTTCTAGGATCGTCAATCATTCGTTTACCAATCATTGAAAATCCTTGACATGGAGGACCACCGAAAACAACATCAATTTCTCTATTTCCTATAGACGAATTGCTTCTAATATCTTCGCCTGTAGTTTTAATAATGTCTTGACACAGAATAGACCAGAATGGGAAATTAAATTTATGTATTGCACAATGAACTGGATCGATTTCAACAGAAGCAAGCACATCAAATCCTGCTTGCTCAAATCCAAGAGTCATGCCACCTGCGCCAGCAAATAAATCAACAGCGATAGGTCTTTCTTTCGTATTACTGTGAATCATGTTTGCTATTTTTAGACTTTGAAGCATTAGATTAATTTAAGACAACAGAAGCAATAATATATACAATTTCAATAATCAGCTTTACGCTTTTTTTGGTCTTGTATAACTAGGAATATAATACAAATATACCAGTTTTGAAATATTTAGAACAGACGTAAATATACTCTTTTTACTCCTTTCCCGCCAGAAGATAACCTAAACATATAGTGAATGTGTGGCATAGCCCTACCTACAAAGTCCGGTAATTTTAGAGCGGAAAGAGAGTAGGATAGTAGGTGAATCTACGCTGTCTAAAATAATTCAGAACAATATAGCGATCCTATCTGATTTATGAAAAATCTAAGCATTGTTGGGTGGGCATTGCCTATCAAAAGCTTTATCTAGTGGGTAATGCCCCACCTAAGGTGTATTTCAAAAATCAAATAGGAACCCTATATTACATTAAGTAAGCTCTAATATAATAATTCAGTTTTATTTTTTAAATCCTCTCTTGCTTCTCTTAGCGCTCTCAGAACCTTTGCGGTTCATTAAGATTTTCATGATTTGTATAAGATCGCTGTGTGAAAGTCAAATAGATATTTACTCCACACGAAATACACCTCAGTCTAGTTTACCGCAAAGCTTAAAATTTAATTTTAAAAATTTTGTAACATATGTAGAATTTCTTTAGCGGCGCGATCGCAAACGCCAACTTCACCTAAAGATTGCTGCATAACCTGATAATCGGCTTGCATTTGCTGCTGGCGTTCTGGATTGAGCAACAATTCCAAGGCAGCTTCCGTCAAATTTTCTGGAGTTGCGGTTTCTTGAATAAACTCAGGCACAATTGACCGCATAACTACCAAGTTTACAGGTGAGGCAAAGGGAAAAGAAATTTTGAAGATGTTTCGAGCTACCCAGTAAGTAAACGAATTGAGACGGTATATCACAACTTGCGGTATGTTTAATAAAGCCAGTTCCAAGTTGACAGTACCGCACTTAGTAATCGCCAAGTCAGCTGCTGCGAGTACTTGTTGTTGTTTACCAGATACCACAGTTGCTTGCAATCCATACTGTTGTACCGCTTTTTCAATAGGTTTACGGTATCTTTCCAAAGACAAGGGAATCCAAAAATGAACTTGTGGCAATTTGGATTGAATCTTCTGTGCTGCTTGAAACATCACTGGTAAGAGATATTTCAATTCTTGGTAGCGAGAAGCAGGAATAAGAGCAACATTCATACTGTCGTCTCCAACTCCTAACTCAGTTCGCGCTACTTCACGACTAGGAAAATTTTTAATTCTATCTATGAGAGGATGACCTACCCAAGTTACATTTGCTCCTTTGTCTTGGAAGTAAAGCGCTTCCTGTGGAAAAATTGCCAGCACCTTGTCACTGACACCAATAATTCTTTCCGTATCGCGAGGTGTAATTGAAGCTACCCAAACTTGTGGTGCAATGTAATAAACGATAGGGACGTGTGGCAAATGACGGCGAATGTAGCCACCAATGCCCAAATTGGGTCCCATATAATCGATAAGCACCACTAAATCGGGTGGATGTTGCTTGAGGTAAGCAATTGCCCGCCGTTGAATTTGAAGTGTTGGAAGAACAAAGCGCAACGATTCTACAAGACCAAAGGAACCAATGTGGGTGGTATTTCCCAGTAAAGTCGCTCCTGCAGATGCCATTTTTTCACCACCCAGTGCCACTATTTCCAGTGACAACCCTGTGGCTGTAGCTTGTTGTTGAATTGCTGAGATCAGTAGCGACCCTTGTAGGTCGCCAGATACTTCGCCAGTACTGATAAATATACGCATATGGGATTGGGGATTGGGGATTGGGGGGCTGGGGATTGGGGAACTCGGGGCCCCCTCCTTGTTGAGGGGCAATGGGGCTGGGGATTGGGGAACTCGGGGTTCCCTCTGGGGATAAGGGGCGATGGGGATTGGGGACTGGGAATTAAGGAAAGAATTTTCACTGTAATGTATTAGAGATTATTTAGTTATGATTAACTCTTACTGAGTTACAGATTTCCCTTCGCCCAATCCCCAATCCTCAATCCCTAATCGCCTATCCCCAATCCCTAGTCCCTAATCGCCAACATCTGCTTTCCCCTTACCTGGAACTAAGCCACGTCTTCCTGGCATTTGAGAAAGGAGGAGGAAGCGGCGCAAATGTTGTAGCTGTGGGGTTTCTCCAAGTTCTTCAAGCTGTTCTATGGCTTCTTTAAATGTCAACTCCGAACGGTAGAGAATGCGAAATGCTTTCTTAAGGATTTGGAATTCATTGAGATCCATTCCAGAGCGTTTCAGCCCTACAAGGTTGAGAGTGCGTATCCGCGCTGGATTTCCCTCCACTAACATATATGGAGGTACATCTCTATCAATACGTGCCATACCTCCAACCATTGCTAGACTTCCAATATGCACAAATTGATGAACTCCTAACACTCCACTGAGTCTCGCACGTGACTCTATATGAACGTGTCCTGCTAAGGCAACGGAGTTGGCAATTATTACAGAATCTTCAATAACACAGTTATGACCGACATGGACATAAGCCATGAGCAGGTTACCGTTACCAATGCGAGTTTCTTCGCCCGCACCAGTTGCTTTGTTAATTGTGACGTATTCTCTTATTGAGTTATCATTTCCTATTTTGACCCAGCTGTATTCGCCGGCATATTTTAAATCTTGAGGTTCCATGCCAATAACGGCACCCGGAAAAATTTGATTTCGCGCCCCAATTTCTAATGGTCCTTCTAATACGGCATGAGCGCCGATTACAGTTTCGGGACCAACTTTGACATGCCCTCCAATCACAGCATACGCACCGACTTGCACCGTGGGATGCAGTTCTGAATTAGGATGAATGACAGCAGTAGGATGAATTAGCGTTTTCAAGGGTGCTCTCCAGAAAAAGTCTTGAGTGCTGTGTCCAGACACGCATTAGCGCGTCTGCACGTAAGATTAGGTAGTTCGAGTGGTAGCTAAGGTGTGAGATTAGCTAGAGGAGAGTGTGAGGGCGTCAAAAGTTGAGTAGGATGCTGTTGTAGCTTATTTGTTTTATCGATATCCTTAATCTGGATTGAAGAAAGGCACGTCACGGTCGTACCTTCCCACAAAAACAAGCTTTTAGCTCGATAGGGAAAACATAAGTTCGCCTTCAGCAGCAAGCTGACCGTCAACTTCAGCACGCGCTTGCATCTTACCGAAACGACGCTGTTTTACCCACAACAGTTCCACTGTCATGACGAGTTGGTCTCCCGGTACAACTTGGCGGCGGAAGCGTACTTTATCTATGCCAGCAAATAAAAAAAGCCCACCTTCCATTTCTGGAAGCTGAGTGAGAACAACACCACCCACTTGTGCCATGGCTTCTACGATAAGCACTCCTGGCATAATGGGCTGTCCTGGGAAATGCCCTTGAAACTGGGGTTCGTTAAACGTGACGTTTTTTATCCCTATAGCTCTTTTTCCTGGAAGATAGTCGATAATTCGATCGACAAGGGCAAACGGATATCTGTGGGGTAGAAGTTTATGGATGTCTTCTACTGTAAAAATGACTTTGGAGTCAGTTTTATTTGCAGTGGAATCATCCGCTTGGTTATTAGATGCTGGTGTGGAAACATCAATGGTATTGGCTTGTTGGGTGACGGTTGTCATTGCTCCTGCTGTTGATTTTATATTTTGGTTATGTTAGTAGGTGCTAGATCTGACCCTCCCTTAAAAGATTTTGGATTGCTAATGGTTAGTGGTTAGTGGTTATTGGTTGTGAAACTACTAACTACTAACCCCAGCTCCAAAATTCTCTGTGCCAGTTGAATATGTAAATTATGGCTGGCTTTGTACGCTAAGACATGAGCACAAGGGAAGGTTCCTAGCAAACTCAAATCTCCTACTAAATCCAAGATTTTATGACGTACTGGCTCATTTGCAAATCTTAATGGCGGATTTACCCAACCTTCGGCTCCGCAAACGAGAGCATTATCTAAGCTTCCACCTTTTATTAAACCCGATTGTTGTAACTGTTCGATTTGATGTAGCAACCCAAAAGTTCGAGCTGGGGCAATTTCGGTTAAAAAACTTTCGGCAGAATTTGTGCGCTCTGCACCGGGCGCAGTAGCGAAGCGATCGCTCCCTAGCGACCAACTGTACCATTGATTCCCAATTGCTTTTACGTCAAAATCAATACCGTAACTAAACCGTGTTTCTACAGATGGTAAGGCGCAAACAAAAGCATCGCCCTGACGAACCCAAATTGGTTCCTCCAAAACGGGAAGAACTTTGTCCTCACCTGAAGGTTGTGACATTAAGCCAACAGATGCGATCGCAGTTGCCCACTCCTTTGCCGAACCATCCAAAAGTGGCACCTCCGAACCGTCAATTTCAATTCTGGCATTATCTACTCCCATAGTAGCAAGAGATGCTAGCAAATGTTCTACTGTACGTACATGAGCTTCACCCTTACCTAATTGCGTCGAGAGCACAGTTTGATTCACTACAGCGACTTGTGCTGGAATTATCGGAGTATCCGGCAAATCTACTCTCACAAAGTAGCGTCCGCTACCTGCTTCGGATGGTCGGATGCGAACATGGGTTGAGATACCGCTGTGCAGCCCTATTCCGGTTTGGTTAATTTCGCCTGCTAAAGTATGTTGCATTTTGTCATTTGTCATTAGTCATTGGTTATTCATCTTTCACAAACGACACTCGTACAAATGACAAACAACAAAGGACACTCGTACAAATGACCAATGACGCTTTAAAATCTTTCCCCAATACCAAAGTTGATCCGGCTATCTCCATCACTGTTAACACCATAGTCAATACGAATGGGTCCCAAAGGAGATTGCACTCGCACCCCGATACCATAGCCGATACCGCTACCATCTTTGTTTAACAACTCTGCCGATCTAGTACTAGTTCCCAAATCGCTACCAAAATCAAAAAATAAAGCTCCACTTACCACAGAGAACACGGGGAAGCGATATTCAGCTGATGCTTGGATGAAACTGCGTCCGCTACCCAAACCTCCTTCTTCATAACCACGTACAGAGTTACTACCACCAAGAGAAAAGGCTTCATAAGGCGGTAGATCGCCTAGTATTGTTCCTGCTTGAACGTTAAAAGCAAGAGTTTCGGGACCTTTCGTAAAGTTCGTAAACTCTACGGGTACGTATTTACTATAGCTACCGCGCAATCTTGTCAGGAAAATATTTCCCAATCCTATGGGTACAGATTGGTCAACACCAAAGCGTAGGAAAGAACCACTTGTGGGTTGTAAGGGATTATTTCTCAAGTCGCGTGCGACTCCTAATTGCAACAAAAGTAAATCGTCTTTCCCTTTTCCAGATTCGCTCAGGTCAACGAATTCATTGGTATTTTCAAGGCGTCCCAGTCTTATAGTATTTCCATCACCATCTTTGATGGTCACTCTCTGGTATTGCAAACCAGCTGAGGCTGTCCATTCCGATCTTTCAAATGGATTTCTAGATAAAGGACGGGTGAAGTTAATACCACCCCCAAAGCGTACAACGCGGGGGTTATCACCGTCTTCGTTAGGGTCATTGATGTTTCTAACAGTTTCAATATCGTTATCGTCTCCTTCAAAGATCAATGAAATCGATCTCCGCCGGAAAATATTGGCTGTGTAAGAAGTGCGGTAAGGGTCACCAGCGATCCAAGGATCTGTAAAGCGGAGGTCAAATAACAATTCTCTCTGTCCTACCTGAACCTCAGCACCCAGTTTTTGATTTCGTCCGTTTAAGTTTTGTTGCTGATAGCTTACAGTACCGAATAATCCACTAGCAGAACTGATACCAGCACCTGCTGCAATAGAACCGCTATTGCGTTCAACAACGTTCACCACTACATCCACTTTACTGGGGTCGGTACCGGGGTCTAGGGAAACATTTACATCTTCAAATAGTCCTAGCCCAAATACCCGTTGCAAGTCTCTTTGAACTGTGTTGCGGTTGAAAACAGTTCCGGGCTTTAACTGCAGTTCTCGCGTCACAATATATGGCTGTGTTCGCCCGCGAATTGGTTCTCCTTTATCGTTTGTCGTTTGACCTTCCTTATTGCGGAACTGAACTCGAATATCTTCTACCACACCCTCTGCAACTTGCAGGGTAACAACTCCGTTTTCAGAAACTTGAGGCGCACCAATAATGTTTGCTAGTGCATAACCTTGGTCTTGATAGCGTTTGGTTAGTTGTTTGATACCTTCCTGTAAATCGCGCAGGTTAAGAATTCTACCATATTGTTCTTTAAATATCGTATCTACAGTATTAGCTGGTAGTACGGAGGCAACATTTGTGCCGGGATTGGCTTGCAGTTGCACTTTAGTGAGGACGGGATTGGGTTGTACCACAAAACTTACCCGTACACCTAATGGGGTATCTTCTGGCACTGCTTGAACATTGGAGAAGAAACCCGTAGCAAAGACGGCGTTAATATCTTCTTGCAATTGTGTACGAGTTGTGGTTCTTCCTGGTTGGGTACGAATTGCTCTATAGATTTGGTCTTCCAACTCAGGCGCGATCGCTTGTCCTGCTTCAGAGCGAATCAACACTTCCGATACTAGCACTCGCGGTTCTGTTGGGGCTGGAGATTGTTCTGAAGGTGTTTGTTGTTGAGTTGGTGGAGGTGTTTGTTCAAATGTAGGTGGATTTGTATTACCCGGAGTTTGTTGTTGAGTTTCTGGGGCGGGCGTTTGTTGTTGAGTTTCTGGGATTGGTGTTTGTTGTTGAGTTTCTGGGGTTGGTGTTTGTTGTTGGGTTTCTGGGGTTGGTGTTTGTTGTTGAGTTTCTGGGGTTGGTGTTTGTTGTTGAGTTTCTGGGATTGGTATTTGTTGTTGAGTACCCGATGGCCGATCGTTAAAATTGGGGAGTTTTTGGTTATTTTGTACTGGTTCCTCAGTAGGCTGGTTTGTCTCCTGTGGTGTATTTGTACTAGGAGAGGATGGGGCTTGTTGCTGAGTACCAGTTGGTTGATTCTCAGAATTTGGAGTTTGTTGAAGGTTTTGTGCAGTTTTTGACGTTATGCCAGTTGGCACTATCACTTCTGGCTTTGTTACCGATCCAGACACAACTGCTGGGAAGACCCCAACAACGACTTGCTCTGGATCTGTTGTAGGTGCTGTAATCGCCGCTGTCTTTGGTTCTGTTTTTAAATCTTTAGCGGTTTGTGCATTCACACTCAGCGAACTGCCCAATGGGGCAGCGATCGCTACAACTGTAAATATAAAGGGGGATAAGCGCATTTTATTTAGATTCCTCTTCACGTCCACACACCATCACAAGGCAGTTATGCTTATATGCGACCAGTAAAAGTAAAAACTATATTTTTACTTTTGCCTTTCTAATTTATATGCCAAATTGCAACCTACTCCGCTTTCAGCACTCGTTGTAAAACCTCCTGATATGCATTCTCTATATTGCCCAAATCTTGACGAAAACGGTCTTTATCAAGAACTCGACCATTGGGATCGTCTCCGACGGAATTATCCCATAATCGACACGTGTCTGGGCTGATTTCATCTGCCAACAGCAACTGCTGTTTTGAGTTCAAACCAAACTCTAGTTTAAAATCTACTAAAGTAATGTCACATCTTCTAAAAAAGTTGATGAGAAAATTGTTGATTTGCAATGCTAGATGAGTAATACCATCTACTTGTTCCGGTGTGGCTAATTCTAACAGCAGTAGGCGATCGCGTGTTAGCAAAGGGTCTCCCAACGGATCGTTTTTGTAATAGAACTCTACCAACGGCTGTTTAAGTACGGTTCCTAACAGTAATCCTGTTTGTTGACAAAGACTTCCGGCTGCAATGTTCCTGACAACGACTTCGATAGGCAAAATCTTGACTGCCCTTACCCGCATCTGAGTCGGAGTTGGGTTGTCAATGTAGTGGGTTTTTATACCGTTTGCTTCCAGTTTTTGAAATATTTTGCTGGAAATGCTACAGTTGATTGCTCCCTTTCCTTGTATACTCCCACGTTTTTGAGCATTGAAAGCAGTCGCATCATCTTTAAAATCAGCTAGTAGAATATCAGGCTCATCTGTTGTATATAGGATTTTTGCTTTACCTTCGTATAATTTTGTTAGAGCAGACATGGCGTAAAGTATAGTGATAGGCGATGGGCAACTTTAATGCTTGTAGGCTAAACCATTTTATATCTAAAGAGAGTAAGTAGTCGGGAGTATCAGCCAGAATCAAATGTTGCACTCTTGTGCTTATCAAAAGTCTAGTGTTTGTTCATACTAAAACTTGTAATATCTTTTAATGGAGCAAAATGATAAAATATATAAACTAAGGTATATAAAGATACATTTTTGTAGGCATTTTCTAGTCAAGTTGAATAAGATCGTACATCAAGCATGAAGATGCAAACTATAGCTCAGACTCCACCGGATCGAGAGATACTCCCAATGGACTAGCTATATCCTCAAAGAAGTTGCAGATTTGACAAAGGTTGATAAAATTTGAATTTTAACAATGGAGAAAACAATGGTTAGCGACAAAGATAATTTTATTTATCCACGAGGGCGTTACTACGGTCAGGTAAAGCCAGAAAATTTGGTTTTTAACTCTAACCTACAAGAATTTGCTCAAAAAGTTAGTTATATTTGTAACTTAGAAACTGCAGGAAAAATACCTCCTGAAAATGCTTACGAGCAGGTTAAAGAACTTTGGCAAAGTTTGAAACGGTCAAAAAAAGAACTAGGGATAGGTGAAGAGCCTTTTAGTAACAGTGACCAGTAGTCAGTGACCAGTGACCAGTTATGTAGTTAGGTGGAAATAAGCTGAACTACACGACAAAATGTAAATCTGTTTAAACTCCTTACCAATGACGAATGACAAATGACAAATGACGATCCTCACTTGGAAGTCATTGTCCAAACACCATCCCATACATAACTGGGTGGATTGTTAAGATATTTACAAGCACGTTCTAGATGGATATTAACAGCTTGGTCTCTAGGTCGGATGTTTTGAGCAGATTTAAAAAAGTCAATTGCTTTTTGAAAATTGCGTTCTGTGTAAGCAGTACGTCCTTGATGGTAGAAGAATAAAAATTCTTGCGTATCAGCATCTAGAGTCAGACTACGATCGCCAATCAATTCATAAATCTTAACAGCTTGATGTTTTCCTTTGACTCTAATCCTATCCAATTCCCTCACCCAAATGCGATCGCTACACAATTGATAAGTAAATTCGCTTAAAACTATGTCGCAACCGTATTCCTTAGTCACTCCTTCAAGACGAGAACTCAAATTGACACTATCTCCAATTACGGTATAGTCCATTCGTTTTCGAGACCCAATGTTTCCTGAAACAACTTCGCCAGAACTGATTCCAATACCAATATGAATGAGGGGCTGAGCTTGGATGATACGTCGGCGGTTGAATTCAGCCAGTCTTTGCCGCATTTCCAACGCTGATTGTACAGCCCTCCATGCATGATTTTCTGTTAGTGGGAGGGGCGCACCAAACACTGCCATTAAAGCATCACCAATAAATTTATCTAATGTTCCTTCGTGATTAAAAACCGCTTCAACCATTGTTTCAAAGTACTGGTTTAAAAGGGATACGACTTCAGCTGCTCCTAAATTTTCTGTCAGCGTGGTGTAACCTCTAATATCAGAAAATAAAATGGTCGCCTCTTTCCGTTCCCCCACCATTAAAGCATCTTCCCCCACTGCCATCACCTGTTCTGCAACGCCCGGTGTCAGGTAACGGTACATCGTCGTTTTCATCCGTTTTTCCTGACTAATATCTTCTAGTACCACCAAACCCCCTCGAACTCCCCCTTCTGGATTGGTTAGGGGGTTGACTGTAAGATTGATACTTCGGTCAATTTTTTGAATTGATGACTCGTGAAGTAGGGATGAATGAGGTGTAAGAGGTTGGTTCCAGGGAATAAAAATTTGTGGGTTATGGCGATCGCGTATTGCTAAAATACAATCACCTGTTTCTTGTATGCACATAGTTGAATCTTCTTGTGCGGGTGCGGCGTATAAAGTATCCACAAATAACCCAACTGATAAACTTTGTTCTGGTACGTAATGTCTTGCGCCAAATTTCAGACTATCTTGCAGTCTAAATTGTAAATTATCAATAGGTACGACTTCCCAAACCAAACGACCTATCAAATGTTGTTCCCATTCATATTTAAGATTTTTCCCGTTCAGTTCCAACAAAGGACAGCCCAATAACTGTAGCGCAGCATCATTAATAGTGACAATTTTTCCTTCCATATCCGTAGAGATTACGGCATCAGAAAGGCTTTGCAAAATATCTTTTTGATACTGTTTTTCTAGCAATACATTTTCAAACAAGCGTGCATTTTCCAAAGCAATTCCTGCTTGAATATTAAAAGCTCGCATAAATTCTTCGTCAGAAGCAGTAAAGCTACCTTGCTGCTTATTAATTAATTGAGTCACACCAATGAGTTCGTTGGCAGAATTAAACACTGGCAAACATAAAATATTGCGAGTGACATAACCTGTTTTTCTGTCTGTACTTGGATCGAAACGAGGGTCTTTATAGGCATCGGGAATATTTAGCGCTTCTCCTGTAGATGCCACATAACCAGCAATACCCTTACTGGCAGATATGCGAATTTCGATTGTGGTTTTGCCATCAGCAGCAGCCACCTTAGTCCACAGTTCCCCCATTTCTTTACGATGTAAAAACAGCGTGCTGCGGTCTGCCTGCATTAAAATTCGGGCTTGTTCCATCACGATTTGTAAAGTCGCTTCCAAATCTAAACTTTGCCCTAGGGTTTGAGTTGCTCGTAAAAGGGCTGTTGCACCTCGTTGATTGCGGGCAGCGACATAAAAAGATTGACAGCTTTCTAAGATAATACCAATTGATGCAGCAAAATCTCGAAAGCGTTCTTCATCCTCTGTATCAAAAGGAATATCTCCTGCTTTGTTTGCCAGTTGTACAACCGCTACAATTTGATTTTTGCTGCTGAAGACAGGCATACATAAAATACTATGCATTTTGTAGCCCATTTGCTTTTCCAATTCTGGGCTAAAAAGGGGATGCGAATAAATTTCTACAATATTTAGACATTCCCCCGTACTAGCAACATGACCGGGGATTCCAACATTAATAGGCGTGCGAATTTCTAAAGGTTTGTTGATATTTTCTTGAGGCACTTTTGACCATAATTGCCCTTTGTCGCGATCGACAAGGAAAATTGTGGTATGCTGAGCTTGAAGAATTTGACCAATTTTCAGTGTAATTGCCTCTAGCACCTTTTCTAACATGGTTTCTAGAGCTTCGTTATTAATAAGTTCGATCGCTCTAAGAAACTGCTGAAATTCAGCTGTTATAAAATCTAGCAAGCAAACAAACTCGTTAACAGATAGGTCTTTGACACGGCGCAATAAGGCGTTTGTACGGTTAACTTGTGTGAGTTCTGTTAATGTAGCCAGGACGCTACCAGTATTGAGGAGTGTCATGGAATGGTTTGTTGATAGTAAGTTTGTAACTGACGTGTTGCAGCTGCCCAACCCCAACGTTCTGCCTCTTTGCGGGCATTTTGACGGATAGTCTCTCGTTCTTGTTTCTGTTCTAGAAGACGGATAGTGGCTGTAACAGCGCTTTGAACATCAGCTTCTGGTTCAAAAAGATAGCCGTTGACCCCATCTGTTACAATGTCTGGAATGCCACCCGAACGTGCAGCTACAACCGGACACCCTGCTGCCATAGCTTCGAGAAGGACTAATCCTAATGTTTCTGTACGGGAAGGAAAAATAAAGGCGTCAGCGCTTGCAAAAGCAGAAGCTAATTCTCTGCCAACAAGATAACCAACAAAATTTGTATTGGTTCCGGCGAAATATTTTTCTAATGTTTGACGATGAGGACCGTCTCCTACCAATGCTAACCGTGCTTCGGGTATAGCTTCTAGTATGGGTTTAATTCGCTCGATTTCCTTTTCAGCCGAAAGACGACCCACGTATAGTAATAATGGGCTTTCTGGATGATTTTGCGATAATCGCGATCGCATTTGTTGACATACGTTATCTGGATTAAATGATTCTGTATCCACTCCTCTTTGCCATAAATAAACCCTTTCGATCCCATGTGACGCTAATTCCTCCATCATTGCCGTAGAAGTACACAAATTCAAAGACGCTTGATTGTGAGCTGTTTTTAGCAATTCCCACAATAGCCCTTCTAACATTCCCAAACCGTAATGCTGAAGGTACTGTGGTAAGTGTGTATGGTAAGACGCAACCAGAGGAATGTTTAAGTATTTGCTATGGAATATACCAGCTAACCCCAAAACCGCCGGATTAACCACGTGAATTATGTCTGGCTTGAACTCCTCTAGAGTATGACCGATTGCTGGGCGAGGCAGTGCCATTTTTAACTCTGGGTAAAGTGGTAAGGGGAAACCTGAGACTCCATATACTCTAGCTCCTTTGTATTCGGTTATGCCACCATCAGGGGCAATAACTAGCACTTGGTTTCCATTACGCTGAAGATGATCGACGGTATGACGCAAGCGGGTTACGATGCCGTCTACCTTAGGCAGAAAGGTTTCAGTGAATAGAGCGATTCGCATATAAGATTATCTCAGTACTGTCTGGAAAATAGGGCATGGGGCATGGGAAATGAATTATTTGTTGTGAGGTTTTTCCGTGAATAACTGTCAACAAAACCCATGTCTAAAAGGATGAAGTATAAAAAATGAACGATAAAAGATGAAAAAGAACACAATTTGATTTTACGTACCAATTGTGTTACGAATAAACGCATAGCAATCTTAAATCATTTGTAAAAAATTTTAAGTACTGCTACAAACATTTATTTTCTCTGTTTTTCAATCGCTATAAACGTCAAATTTTATACTTCATTTTTGAGACTACATCCTTTCAGATTGCTCTAACTTCTTCGCCAAGAGACTTTAGGCAAAATTTGGTATTTATTAACTCGATTTTGGTACTTAATGGAGAAATTCAACAGAGAATCGAGTAAAGAGTCAGAAAGATAATGAGGTTGCAACCCAAGATCCAACAGTTTGGTGTTTTTAGCGTTGAAGTAATGCTCTTCTTTCTCGACTCTGGGATTTTCTAAGTTGTTAATTTCTACACTCAGTCCGAGTGCGTTACCAGCTTTCTTCACCATCATTGCTAAATCGCCAACGCTGAATAGTTCGGTGAACTGGTTGAAGACGCGGAATTCTCCTGGTTGTGCTGGATTGGCTACGGCAATTTCGATACACCGCACTGTATCTCGAATATCCAAGAATCCTCTGGTTTGACCGCCTTTGCCGTAAACTGTCAGGGGATGCCCGATGGCTGCTTGGATACAGAAGCGATTCAGCGCCGTCCCAAATACACCATCGTAATCCAAACGGTTAATCAACAGTTCATCCATGCCTGTTTCTTCTGTCAAAACCCCATAAACAACACCCTGATTTAGGTCTGTAGCTCTCAGTCCCCAAACCCGACACGCAAAATGGATGTTGTGGCTGTCGTGAACTTTACTCAAATGATACATTGAACCGGGTTGTTTGGGGTAGGGTAGAGTATCCTTTCTCCCGTTATGCTCGATTGTGATGAACCCTTCTTCGATATCGATGTTGGGTGTTCCATATTCTCCCATTGTCCCTAATTTGACTAAGTGACAGTCTGGGAAGTCTTCCCGCATCGCATACAACAAGTTTAAAGTCCCAACTACGTTATTGACTTGGGTAAAAACAGCGTGTTCGCGGTCAATCATTGAATAAGGCGCGGATCTTTGTTCGCCAAAATGCACGATCGCTTCTGGCTGAAATTTGTGCAACGCTTTACTCAAAAACTCGTAGTTAGTGATATCGCCAATAATCAGGTCAATAGATTTCCCTGTCAAATCGTGCCAGCGTTGAATTCGATGTTGAATTGGTGCGATTGGAGTTAGAGTTTCTACTCCCAGCTCGTTATCCCAATGCCGTCGCACTAAACTATCTAAAATACCAACTTCATAACCTCGATTTGAAAGGTAAAGTGCGGTTGCCCAACCGCAATAACCATCGCCACCAATAACCAGGACTTTCATTTTTACCAAGTTTTTACTCGCTGATAGCTAAATCTATCAGGTTTGTGACACCTGTAATCATGAAAGATTGGGGATTGGGGATTGGGGATTGGGGATTGGGTTGGGGAACTCGGGGTCCCCTCTGGGGATAAGGGGCAATGGCGATTGGGGAACTCGGGGTCCCCTCTGGGGATAAGGGGCAATGGCGATTGGGGAACTCGGGGTTCCCTCTGGGGATAAGGGGCAATGGCGATTGGGGATTGGGTATGGAGAATTGAATAGCTTTTCCCAATTCCTAGTCCCTAGTCTCCAGTCCCCAGTCCCCAGTCCCTAGTCCCCAGTCCCCAAATTAAGAAATATTACAAAAATGCCGTCAAAACGTCTTGGTGGGTTGACAAGCAGAAAGTCAGCCGATATCGTGAAATACATACCCGGGTAAGACCTCAAAACAGTAATATGCAAACTAAGCAAAAGGTTACTTTGTATTTGTCGCCGGAACTTCATAGGAAACTAAAAATTCGTTCGGCAGTTGACTCGGAACCGATGTCAGAGCTAGCAGAACGCGCACTGGGTTTCTATCTGGCACATTCAGAATTGGTGGAAGAAGCTTCCTATGGAAGGTCTCATAGAGTTTATTCCTGCCCAAGTTGTGAAAGTTCGTTAGTCATCCGTGACGGTGAACTGGCAGCCCTTGGTAAGCAGCCAGGAATAATTGGAGAACGTATTTCCATTGAAGAAATGGATGAAACGAATCAGAAAGGTGAGGAAGAATTGGTTCCTTGCTAGGTGGGAATTGTGAGTAGTAGAGATATTGTTCATAATTCTCTCCCCCTCAATTTTAAGTTGGCGATGTCTGTACTGTCTGTAAAGGTCTCAAGTAGGTCGAAGTATGAAAGAAGAGCTCAATATACTCATTCAAGCTCAATACCCTCTAATCTACCTTGTGACCTCCGAGGAAGAGCGGGCTGAGCAAGGAATTTCTAATATCGCTCAATCATCGAAGCCACAGCGAAAAGTTTATGTTTGGACAGTGACTCACGGCATCGTAGAGTACGGTCAGCCTAGAAATGTCACTCAGCACAATACAGTTTCTCCGGAAGCTGCAATTGAATGGATTATTCGGCAGAAAGAACCAAGTATATTTATTCTTAAAGATTTACACCCCTTTATAGATGCACCTGCGACGACAAGATCGCTAAGAGATGCGATCGCGAGTTTTAAAGGTACGCACAAAAATATTATTTTAATGTCTCCGATGCAGCAAGTTCCTATTGAGTTGGAGAAGGAAGTTGTTGTTCTTGACTTCCCGCTACCAGATATGGGAGACTTGAATAAGGTATTGACTCACCATATAGAACTGAATCGCGGGCGAAGGTTAACAACTGAAGCGAGAGAAAAACTTCTCAGAGCAGCTTTAGGGTTGACAAAAGATGAAGCAGAAAAAGTTTATCGTAAAGCCCAGGTAACCTCAGGGCGTTTGACGGAGGAAGAAGTCGATATAGTTTTATCTGAGAAAAAGCAACTCATTCGCCGAAATGGTATACTTGAGTACATAGAAGAAGATGAAACTATAGATGGTGTCGGAGGTTTGGAAGAACTGAAAAAATGGCTCAAGCAACGTTCAAACGCTTTTACAGAAAGAGCGCGAGAGTATGGGTTACCTCAACCTAAAGGAATGTTAATTTTGGGGGTTCCCGGTTGCGGTAAATCGTTGATAGCCAAAACAACCTCTCGACTTTGGGGTTTACCATTGTTACGGTTGGATATGGGACGTGTCTATGATGGTTCCATGGTAGGACGTTCGGAAGCCAACTTACGTAATGCCCTAAAAACAGCAGAGTCTATTTCCCCAGTCATCTTGTTTATTGATGAATTAGACAAATCCTTTGCCGGAAGTGCGGGGTCTTCTGATTCTGATGGTGGAACTTCTAGCCGGATATTTGGATCTTTCCTCACTTGGATGCAAGAGAAAAAGTCACCAGTGTTTGTAATGGCGACAGCTAACAGAGTTGAGCGCTTACCTGGAGAATTTTTGAGGAAGGGTCGCTTTGATGAAATTTTCTTTGTTGATTTGCCCACAAGTGAAGAGCGTCAGGATATATTTCAGATTCACTTGAATAAGCGCCGCAATGACATCTCCAGGTTTGACCTAGAACAACTTGCCAAGATGTCAGATGGCTTCTCTGGGGCAGAAATTGAACAGGCGATCGTAGCGGCAATGTACGAAGCTTTTGCCCAAGATCGCGAGTTCACTCAACTAGATATTATTGCAGCACTGAAGGCAACACTGCCGCTGTCTCGAACGATGCAAGAACAGGTAACAGCCCTAAGAGATTGGGCTAGACAGCGAGCAAGACCTGCTGCAGCCTCCGTAGCTGAATACCAGCGCATGGAGTTCTAAAAGCTTTCTCCTGCTACCACAGGGGGGAAAGGCTAGCACCAAAAGCTAGCAGTTTAAAAAAAAGGCAGTGCCTCAATAGGAGTTATCACCCCGTTACAGCTACTGCCAATCGCGTTCTGCCAAACGCGACTTTGCAAAAACAAACCGTTGTCTTTTCTCTACTTTCTCATTGGAGGAAACCCAAATGTCTCACTTTAGCACTCTGCGTACCAAAATCACTGATGCTGAAATCCTCAAGGCTTCCCTGCGCGACCTCGGCATCTCCGTGAAGACTGAAGCAGATGTTCGTGGTTACAACGGTCAGCGTGTTCGTGCTGACTTAGTTGCTGTTCTCGAAGGCGAATATGACCTCGGTTGGTCTCGTAACAGCGACGGCTCCTTTGATTTGATTGCAGACCTGTGGGGCGTTGCTAAGAAGCATAACCAAACCGAACTTATCAACTCTATCAACCAGAAGTATGCTGTTAACAAGACTCTGGCTGAAGTGAAGCAGCGCGGCTTGCAAAATGCCAACGTTAAGTTGGTATTGCAATAACCATTACTCTGCGCGTTTCCAAAGCTGCACGGGTTAACCAAGTCCCTTAAAAGGTTAGCCCGCTTTTTTTACCGGGCTGGAAGCGATAAATTCCAGTCCGCTAATTTTTTTCTGGGGCTTGTGACCTTAGATCGCCCTCTCTGAAATTAAACATAACAGAAATTTGGATCTTTTCACAAACTTTATAAATCAAGTTTTTATTTTTTTTAAGTTTTGTATCTATATTATACAGTGACCAGTGACCAGTGACCAGTGACCAGTGAGCAAATTAACCGTTTTCATGAGAAGCTGTTTGATTATTTGCTCTGAAGCATAAAAATGTCTGTAGTTTCTTGTGCCACTATTACTGTCCCCGCAACGACTGCTAATTTGGGACCGGGGTTTGATTGCATTGGTGCTGCTTTGACTCTGTACAACGAGTTTAAGTTTATTCGCCACTCTCAAGGGCGATGGGTCATAACTGTGACGGGTGCTGAAGCCGAACGGGTTGTGACTGATGAAAGTAATTTACTGTACCAAGCTTTTGTAAAATTTTACGAATCTATAGAGCAATCGCCACCCTTTGTGCAGATCGATATTTCCCTTGGCGTGCCATTAGCGAGAGGTTTGGGAAGTTCGGCAACAGCTATAGTTGGTGGGTTGATTGGTGCCAATGTATTGGCTGGTGAACCTCTGAGTCAGTCACAATTGCTGGAGTTGGCTATTACGTTGGAAGGACATCCGGATAATGTTGTGCCTGCGTTTTTAGGGGGATGTCGTTTGGCAGCAACGGGGGTAGAGAATGAATTGCTGAAAGAAAAAGAAAGTTTGTGGGAGATTTGTGAGATTCCCTGGAGTCAGGAGATTGTTCCTGTGGTAGCAATTCCAGATTTTGAGCTTTCAACGAAGGAAGCCCGACAGGTTTTGCCATCTGAGGTTAGTCGTGGAGATGCTATTTTTAATACGGCGCATCTCGGCTTGTTATTGCGGGGCTTGGAAACTGGGAGGGGTGATTGGTTGAGGGCTGGTTTGCAGGATAGGTTACACCAGCCTTATCGCAAGGGGTTAATTCGAGGTTATGATGCAGTGAATTCTGCTGCTACTGGGGCTGGTGCTTACGGGATGGTAATTAGTGGTGCGGGACCGACGCTTTTGGCTTTGACGGATAGGGTTCGTGCTGATGCTGTGGCTAAGGCTATGGCAGATGCTTGGTTAAAGGAGGGGGTGAAGGCGGAAGTGCGATCGCTTTGTCTTGACACTCAAGGAGCTAGATTAGTCATTGAGTAGGTTGGAGATTTTACTTTGTTTCTCAACTTCTTTGAGGATACTCACTCATCTCGTTCCCAGATGGAGCCTAAAGTGAGGAACTTGCTCGAAAAATATGCGTCTTCTGGACAAAAACCGGGTTGTTTGAACCACAGTATACAGTTTTGTTTCGTTTATCTGTTCCAGAAGAACATTTGCTTGATTTTTTGTCAACTGTATTACAAATCCATAAAAAAGTTCTCTTATGTACCTTTTTGCATAAGTAGATAAAACTTGGATAGCAAAACCTCTATCTCAAAACATATATATTATTAAATTTTGTAACGGTGGCAAGAGCTGCCGTTTTTTGTTGACGTAGTAAAACTTTACATTTAGAATGAACTTGATGAAAAAATAAGTATTTATTCCTATAAAATTTAAAGATTTTGTTTTGAATGGAAGAATAAGGTTTACAAAAGTAACGATTGCTTAATATAATGTAATTAAAAGCAAAAATAAAAACCGATTGTCAGTGATGAATGCTTTCGAGTTCCCTTGGCTAACAGCCATAATTACCTTGCCATTGGTGGCTACCGCAGCCATCCCCTTCATTCCAGATAAAGAGGGCAAAACAGTCCGTTGGTACGGTCTAGGAGTGGCACTTGCAGATTTTGCGTTGATGATTTATGCCTTTTGGCAGGATTACGATTTTCAAAGCTCAGCATTCCAGTTGGTTGAGAAGTATGCCTGGGTGCCTCAGTTGGGAATGAACTGGTCTGTAGCAGTCGATGGTTTGTCAATGCCTTTGTTACTGCTGACAGGTTTAATTAATACTCTTGCAATATTCGCGGCTTGGAAGGTAACCAAAAAGCCGCGATTATTTTATGCGTTGATGCTGGTCATGTACAGCGCTCAGATAGGGGTGTTTGTTGCCCAGGATCTGCTGTTGTTCTTCCTAATGTGGGAAATCGAGTTGGTACCAGTTTACCTGCTGATTTCTATTTGGGGAGGAGAAAAGCGCCGTTACGCAGCGACCAAATTTATTCTTTACACTGCTGCTGCATCTATCTTTATCCTGGTAGCAGGTTTTGCAATGGCATTCTCTGGAGACACTGTCACCTTCGACATGGCAACTCTGGGAATGAAAGAATATTCAAAAACATTAGAGTTACTCGTCTACGCTTGCTTCCTAATTGCCTTTGGCGTCAAACTGCCAATTTTCCCCCTACATACCTGGCTTCCCGATGCTCATGGTGAAGCATCTGCACCTGGTTCAATGATTCTTGCTGGTGTGTTGTTAAAGATGGGTGGATATGCCCTCATCCGTATCAACATGGAAATGTTGAGCAACGCTCATGTAGTGTTTGCCCCAGTCCTAGCGATTTTGGGTGTAGTGAACATCATCTACGGTGCTTGTTGTGCTTTTGCTCAGAACAACCTCAAGCGTCGCTTGGCTTACTCTTCAATTGCTCATATGGGATTCGTTCTGATTGGTATTGCCTCTTATTCAGAAATGGGTATCAGTGGTGCAATGCTGCAGATGGTTTCTCACGGTTTGATTGCTGCTAGCTTGTTCTTCCTCTCCGGTGTGACTTACGAGCGGACTCACACATTGATGATGGATAAGATGGGTGGTATGGCAAAAGTTATGCCTAAAACCTTTGCTCTTTTCACAGCAGGCGCGATGGCTTCTCTAGCGCTACCTGGAATGAGCGGTTTCGTAGGTGAGTTGATGGTTTTCCTAGGACTTGCTACAAGCGATGTTTACAGTTCCAGCTTTAAAGTAGTTGTTGTACTTCTCTCGGCTGTTGGTATTATCTTGACTCCGATTTACTTATTGTCCATGTTACGCGCAGTGTTCTACGGCAAGCAAAGTCAAGAATTGGTTCTGGATGCTGTGGTACAAGATGTTAAACCTCGCGAACTGTTGATCGCTGCTTGCTTGTTAATTCCCATCATCGGTATTGGCTTGTATCCTAAGTTAGCAACACAAGCTTATGATGTGAAAACAGTGGCAGTCGCAATGCATGCCCGTCAAGTTCTACCTGTTGTTGCCGAACAACAACCAACAAGCTTATATTCTCAAATTTTTACTGCCCCAACAGTGGCTGATTCCGAAGTTTCAGGTTTGGTTAATATTGCTGAGTAATTATTTGTTCCCAGAGGCTGGTGCTATTAATTCATAAGAGAAAAATAAGGTGGGGGTGATGAGTGCAAGTTGTGCGATACGGCAGTATAGCCGTTAAGCCGAAGGCTTATCGCTCCCACTACTATTATTTATAGGTATTTTATCTTGTGGGACGGGCATCCTTGCCCGTTCTTTATTAATGGTGGTTACGTTTTTTTAGCCCAAGCGATGTTCGTAATCGCGGCTATACAAACGAAGTCCGCTGGCGCGGACTAAGTTTTCAGGGGGAGAAATGTTCAAAGTCCCCCAATTTATCGGGGGATTTAGGGGGATCTCAATGTGTTGCTTGAATAAAGAGAATTGGTATGAGCCATCTTTATCTATTAAAGTGATTATTCTATGGCAAGGGATAAGCACAATATGGTTGAAAATTTGCGACCCCAACAAAATAGATCGCGAACTGCTTTATCACTCTTTTCTGGTGCTGGTGGCTTAGATTTAGGTCTCATGCAAGCAGGTTTTGATATCCTTGCTTGCATTGAGATCGATCCACATTGCTGTCATACTTCACGTGCAAGTGCAAACCGCGATGGGCGAAGCACTCGTGTGATTGAAGACGATATCCGTAATGTCGAGCCAACGCAATTGATGGGGGAACTACTTCTATTACCGGGTAAACTTGATTTATTATGTGGTGGTAGCCCCTGTCAGTCATTTTCACAAATCGGCAAACGTGGTTGTTTGGAAGACGAGAGGGGAACATTACTGTTTGAGTTTGTGCGTTTTGCACAAGTGTTGCAACCCAAGGTAATTTTAATCGAGCAAGTCAAAGGGCTTCTGAATGCACCAGATAGGAACGGTAAAATTGGTGGCGTCTACGAATTGCTTCAAATGCAGCTCCAAGAACTTGGTTACGAGCTGAAGATGAAGGTTATTCGAGCCGTAGAATATGGTGTAGCGCAGATGCGTGAAAGGGTATTTATAGTTGCCAAAGGATGGAGGCTTTGAGTTTCCTCCTCCCACACATAGCGATCCCTCAAAACCTACTCTCTCTATTTCTCCATTGCTACCTTATGTTAGTGTTGGAGAGGTGCTAAGGGGGCTTGGTGAACCAATACCGTGTAGAGATGACCAACTGAATGATAACCATGTTGATATTACACCGATTGGCGATCGCAAGCGCATTCACGGTGTCCCCGAAGGTTCACATCTAGCAAAGGAACTACACCTTCCTGTTGAGCAAAGGTGCAAATTGACTAAGAAAGACACCACAAAATTCCGCCGTTTGTCTAGGACGGAACCTTCCATCACTTTACGATGTGGAGAGATATTTTTTCATCCAACTGAAGACCGCTATTTGACTCCTCGCGAGTATATGCGTATTCATGGGTATCGCGATCGTTACCTTTTAAAAGAACCAATTCGCGGTCGTTCTGGTAGAGTGCGTTACTTGGATCAACATCGCCAAGTTGCTAACTCGGTTCCGCCACCCGTTGCTTGTGCAATAGGTAGAGCAATTCAGCAAGCATTGGATAACTACTTCGTAACATTGAATTAACGACGCGATTGCGAACACATACCATAACTAACAATCCACATCACGAACATTCATTTGGTGGTAATGCACTATGAAGTTTCTGAAGATGGAAAGCGAAAGATGGCTTTCAAAACAACTATAGACGGTGAAGCAGGTATAGATTTTGAAGGTAATAACACCTTCACTGATATACTACTACCCAAAGCTGCTCCAAACAAGATTGAACTGTTAAAAGCGATTTTACGCCGAAAATTAGATGCGATTGTCCATTTGTAAATTATTGACCAATTAATTGAATCAATGCTCACACCCTTAATAGCAAATTCTCCAGATACGTCTTTGTTTACTTGGCAATTTCCCAAAATGTATATGTTGAGTTACTAAGAGTTAATTCTGGAAATTGTTATGTTGTTGTAATTCTTTTAATTAACTCATTTACTTGGTTGCTTAAAATCGCACTTTTCTTTGTCGTTAATACTTTATCAAATACTCCAAGTTCTTTATAAATTTTTATTTTCTCCTGCCAGTTTTTGTTATATTGGTCATTATCTAAAAGTCCTAAATGTTCCCAATACCAAACCTTGCCATTATGTCTTATTGTAAAATCAGGCTTCTTCCATTGATTTCGACCGTAAAAAAGTTCTTCTTCATATTGAAAGTCAATATTTGAACCTTTACTTGTTTATTTTGTAATGTTTTTCTGATAATTGGAATTTGATTTTTTAAAACTGTATTTTTAAAGGAATTTACATCATATTTGTATTCTTCGAGTGATTCTAAGTCAAGGATGTCTTGATAAAATTTGCGTTCTTTTTCATAGTCCTTAATTAATTCTTTCAAAAGCCTTTATAGAATTTTTTTTGTGTCTTTCGGCTTGCTTTTTGGCTTGGAGGTAGAACCAAATTTTACAGCAAGCTTTTCAATTTCACTTTCTGGTATTGAGTGTCCACCTTCCGTATCAACATATTGTTGGAAGTAAGTCGGAAGAACCTGTTTCATTTCATCCCATACCTTTTCAATATGGTCTTGCTCGTAACATATTTCTTCAATATCGTTGGGATAATACATATTCTGAATTTTGCCTATAAACCCGTATTCTCAGTTTTCCCACAAACTGAGTAAAGATAACACTTCCTGTAAAGGTTACGTCAGCGAGCTTATCCCTGTTTTGTTACTCTCGTAGTAGTATAATAGCGTACAAAGGCTATAACGCAGACACAGAGCATGGTAGAGCCTCGTTCACACTCACCAATAGCCAAATTTGTGGACGAATATTGTCAGTGGTGTAAACTACCTGTTTTCAGATTTAAGGAGCTTCGAGGCTTTGAAGTATCTTCATGTGAGATGCATCTTTGATATAAAGTGATATTAGGTTAAGGAATAAACTTACTTTCAGCTGTTGCTGATTCCAACCAAGCAGCTTTAGCAATCATGACTTCATGTAAAGCTTCTTCTTGTGTAGCACCCCAAGCAGAACAAAATTTTAGATCGGGGATATCAGCAATGTAGCCTTCATCTTCTTCACTGTAGAAAATGTTAATGTGGTAGTCTTTCATGTTTCATTTTTATAGCCAATTTTCTAAATTTAACCCTTCAACCATCATCAAATCGGAATCATTGGAAACTAAAACTAAACCACGTGTAATTGTAGTTGCAGCTATTAAGACATCAGCATCTTGTATTGGTCTACCTTTAATTTTTAAATCGGCATGAATTTTACAGGCTTGTTCGATAATCACTATATCATCTAAAAATAAAAATTCATAATCGGTACAAAACTGATGAAAATCAGCTAATTGTCTAGTAGCATTTATAGATAATAAACCTCTTTTAACTTCATAATATGTGATACAACTTAGGAAAACTTGATTGCCACTTCGAGTCACCTGTTTTAACTTATTGTCTGCAGTGGCAGATTGCCGATCGCTACATTAATGAGGCCTTGCAAGCTAATGAACCTTGCTTGATTAACAATATTGTTTTGTGTGAAGTGGTTTGGGTTTTGCGAACCAGTTATAAACTAAGTCGAGAAAAACTCATTGACACGCTGGAGAAGATTTTAAGAGCTAATATTTTTGTGTTTGAGAATCGAGAAGCTATAGAATGGGCGCTCGGGCAAATGAAATCTGGTAAGGCAGATTTTTCCGACTACCTAATTACCCGACTCAACCAACTAGCACCGATGCCAGGAAACCGCATCTTTTGATACTAAATTGAGTCAGTTAGAAGGAATCAAATTGCTCTGAAGTAAGCCATCAAATACGGCTCTTATCAATTTCAGTACGGGAGAACAGTCGCCCCACTGTTTCTACCTATTGAAAATAAAATACGATCGCAAACCAAAAAGTCTATCCTCTCAGATTTTGATTCAGAGAAGCTTAGCATGCTCTGAGTGTGTTTGTGTGAATGGTTTGTATACAATCGATTATACCCTTTCATGCAGCAGTATTAAACTACTGCTTACGAATTTTCCATTTTGTACCTGTATGGTCTCCTGTGTTAGGAGCTAAATTAACAGTGCCGTCCTGTGTTACACCATTTAACCATTTTGATTGTCCCTGATTATCTAAGGCAACTATTCCATTACCTATTATATTGACTACCCATTTTGTGCCTGTATAACCTTCTTTGTTAGGAGCTAAACTAACAGAGTTGTTGTGCATTACACCATCTAACCATTTTGAACCATTAATTTTTCCCTGATTTTCTAAGGCAACTACTCCATCATTAATGACGTGTACCTTCCATTTAGTGTGAGTATCAATATTAGAAGCTAAGCTTACATTATTATTTTTTATGGTAGAATCTAAAAATTTATAATCAGTTTTCTCTTCTCCTAAAGATTGTAATGAAATAACATTACCTTCTTGTAGAAGTGAAGAAGTTTTGGTAATCGAATCACGAATTGAATTTAATGGTAATACTTCTTGTTCTAAGAAATTAGCATACCACTTCTGCTCATAATTTGTAGGTTTTCGTCCAAGTACTTCTTGATAAATACTGATGATTTGCTGATTTACATCTTTGCTGTTAGCGGTTGAACTAAGGTTTGGGGTTTGACTTTCAGGTTGCTCGGAAGTATGCGAATTATTAAACGAGTTGCTATTCTGATTGTACAAGCTAAACCCTGCTAATCCAATTAGAAACACTACACTACCTATAACTAATTTGTTTTTAGCAAATTGAATAAAGGGATTAACGTTGGCTCTAGAATCAGGAATAGACGAGAGAAGAACTGGCTGTTTATTATTAGTGTCATTCTGACTTAACTTTTGCTCGCAATTGAGTTTAGCTGCAATTTCAGCTAAAAGATTCGCATATTTTCCGTTGTGAAAAACCGGAAATAGTTCCTTACAACAAAGCTTGCAAAGAGCTTCTTGTTCGCCTATTTCATTTAAATACTTAATGAGGAGTAGAAAAAAGTCCGAATCCGAAGAATCTCTAATAAATGAAAGTCGCTTGGGGTCGATTCCAATGCTAATACATAGTGCTTCTCGTGTTCTTGATTGTTGGCTACGAAGTAAAAGATTTATTAATGTGTCTATATCAGTTTCCTCTAAAAAGAATTGAGTTGACATACTTTTTACTCCTCCCACTAGTTACAATTGAGTTTTGATTTAACATTTTTTAAATCAGTCGAGTACTTCCCTCTTTTAAAAACAACTTCAAGTTCGGAGCAGATTTTACAAAGTGCTTGTTTGTCACCTATACTATGCAAATAGCTAATTAGTTCTAAGGCAAAGTCTGTATCGGTAGATTGCCTTAAAAATCCAAGTTGATTGTGTTCAATTCCAATTTTTATACAAAGAGCTTTTCGTGCCGAATATTCTGCACGTCCACTACGTATTAAGAGTTCTGTAAGTACTTCTCTGTCAGAGTCGTTTAGTTCTCGATCTAATTCAGACCCTAGTTCATTGAGAACTGGAGGTTGGTCTTTAGATCCATTCAAAGGCTTCTTCTTTAGAGTTGGGGTTAGTTGCTCTGGAATACCTGCTAACCTAATTGCAGCACAACCAAAATTGTAGGCAAATTCAACAGGCTTTCCTGCTCCTATAGCATCATAAAAGCCCACAGCGAATTCAATTCCAGCTTTATCTCCGATCTCCCTGCTCATACCAATTACATAGTTAATGTGAGTTGCGATCGCGTTTGCCTGTACCTCTGAGTAACAGCCATTAAGAACAACACACTCAATCTGAGAAGCAAATAGCCCAAACAATCCCGCTAGAGCTTCTCCATCAACTAGCTTTGCGGAACCTGTTTCGTCTTCAAATACCAGACCTTCATCTCCCGTCCCATGCCCAGAAAAATGAATAATAGAAGGATTAAGATCCAGCATGGCTCGCTGAATATCTCTCGGTTGCACTGCCCACTTCTGCTCTAAGACAAACCGATCGCGATGCAACGCTCGCTTAAGTCCAGCAGCGATTTCACGCACCTCCTCATCCAAACGCAACTGTGTTGTGCCTTTAGGATTTGCTGCTAAAATCAAGATTTTTTGCTGCATAAATTAATTAGCTCCAGTTATCTTAAATTGAAAAGTTTTTCTTACATAATTAACTTTGTTACTAGCGAGGTTATTCAACAGGATTTGGGTGGTAACTTCTTACCTATTTCACTATCAGTTTGTGAAATTTCGTTTGCCCTAAGCCATTGCTGGATTAATGATAAGGACGACCTGATTCATCTTTTTCCCCTGCATAACGCAGGTAGCATGAAACTGCTTTTTCAAATCATCAGAAATGTTAATGAGCATTTCTTTAAGTTGTTTTCGCATTCATGAAATTCACTCAGACATGGATAAAGCTACAAAAGTAAAAACAGCATTTTCGAAAAAATGCCATTAACTCTTATAATACACATCCTATCAGCTTTATGTAGCAAGGCTTTCAGAAAGTGAAAAAAATGTGCTTCTTTCATTTGTTACTTGCGGCGGAAATCGCCCCTAGTTGGAGCTTCATATCTTGCACCTATACCCTATTCGTGTAAACCTACACAAACAAAACCGTGATTAGTAGACTAATAATCCTTATTTTTCGTTTTTTTGATAAAAATATATGTTTATTAAAAACGGAAAATTCCAGTATTAACACGTAAGTGAAAGATATGAGATTAATGTAAGCGCTCCCACATTTAAAACGAGCCATTAGTTGTAATGTGGAGTGAAAAGTATTAATTTCTCGCGCTTGCGATCGGCGTCAGCAACCTTGGGTGTTTTACCAACAATGGGTCAATTGTTGGTATTTGAGTTCAAACTGGATAAATCAGTAACTCTGTACTAAATGCAGGTCAACATTAAGCTCGATAGAATCAGGAGCGAAAAAATGATTTTATAATTGGAGATTATCTATGAAAGCGAGAAGCGAGGTGACACTCAAATGAGTGCGGCTTACTACCAACAGCAAAAGCAGCACCAAACAAAAAAGTCGTTGAGCTAACTGACTAGAATGGTATAGTTCTGGAAGAAGTCGGGGATCTTGCAGTCCTTCACACATTAATGAAAGTCGCTTTCTTTTGGTTCCAAACTATACCAACCATACCAATGACGAACGGCAAGCCAAATTGCTGAAAGAAAGCCCGCAAGGCTGAGGGTTAAACCGCTATAGGGTACTAACAGCCCAAAGATGGGAAATACAGCACCGGAAATTGTGCAGATAATGGCGGCTAGAGAAGCATTACGGTTTGACCCCAAACCCCAAGTTAAAAATAGCAAGATGAGGGAAATGAAAGTCCAAGCTACTGGGGGACTCATGAGGCGGCTGAGATAGGTCAAAGTTAGCAAACAAGCAAAGAAGATTCCACCTGCAATTGCGACGTTTCTTAAACTTATTGGTAGCGATAAATAGAGCAATAATATCCACCAGAGAAATATTGCTGGTGCTAATAAAAGCAAGCGGGGAAGGACTCCAGTATCTCGAATGGGATTGGTGTTGGTAAAAACTCCAAACGGGTTTTTGACAGAAACGTTATCGTCAAAAATCCATGTAAATTTGGTGCTTCGTCCATCTGTTTCCATCTCGCTTGGTATAATACCACTGGCAAAATCGGCTCCGGCAAAGTTTGCGATCGCATTCAAGCGAAAGTTAGAAAGTAACTGTCCGTTAGAGTTATAAACCCAACGCGGTCCTCCTTGAGCTTTGTAAGTGACTCTCAAACTTGTTTCTTGACCGGGCTGTAGTTGAATCGGAAAGTTATAGTCGTCCGTATTAGTTTGTTGTAAGCGGGTTCCATCACGTTCGACTTTGTAGCTTTGCAATAGGGAATAACCAATAGGCGGTTGTGCTTCAAAGAAAAAACTATTGATATCTTTAAGTGGGTTAACTATTTTGTAATCAGCAACATAATCTACTTTATATATTGCACGGCGAGCTTGAACATCTGCGCTTTGCTCGATCTTGACTTGAATTTGCGAACCACTTAAGGTCAGGAAACGGTTGACTTTTTGCTTATCGTTGACTCTAACTATTTTGCCATTAACTTGAGTGTTGTATGTATATGGTTCTTCGGTGACATAACGCACTTGGGGTACCATTTGTTCTAGTCTTTCACCTGCAACGCTTTCGGCTACTTGGGCGACTTTTGCCTGTTCCCAATGATGGTATCGGTTGCTTAAAGTGGAACAGAGAAAAAATCCTCCTACAAGTAGTATTAATACTAGGGTTATGTGTTGCAATCCTCTCAGTAGTTGGGAGTAGCTAACTGCCCATTCTCCGATTAAAAGGGCTTGTTGCTCTTGGTTCCGACGTAGGGCAAAACTTAGTAGGGCAATTGCAATTCCTAGAGCTATGACTAGGAATAGTAGTAACAGTGAGGCTTTGAGTAGATGAGTCCCGAATTGAATAAGTTCGGTAGGGTGCGTTAAGTCTGGCAATCCTGGGATGCCTTTGGCGGATTCAAACATGGGCGAGTGTTTAAGTAGAGTATAGAAGGAGACTTGATATGTGTCTCTAAAGTTTCTCGCTTTTTTAATTGAACCGCAGATGAACGCAGACGAACGCAGATGGAAATTAATTACTGGTCACTGGTCACTGATTACTGGTCACTGGTCAGGTGATTGAGTTGGTCTCAAACCATAGAGGATGAAGCCACAGGCTAACAGGATAAAGGGACTTATTGCTTTAGTGGATATTTCGACAACGGTTTCTATCCAAATAGGACCTTGAGGAAGTCCTTGTGCAGTGATTACCAAAATCTTTGTTAAGCCAAATACTGCACCTAGAAACTCACCACTGACACCTGTATAAGCACTAATAACTAGTAGCCAAAAAGTCATTATACCCATCCAGTGCGGTATCTTAAGGTATGGGAAAGTAAGACCTGTAACGCTTAAAAACATTCCTTGTGCGATCGCAAGTGTATGAGTTGCAAGCCCTGCACGTGGATTGGCGTATAGAGGTATAAATAGACCTATGATAAATCCCAGTGTACTGATAAAGAAGCCATGCCAAAGAAGGTTACGCCTGTAAATTTCGCTTTGACTCTTACTAATAACAGATGATGACACCTGTAAAGAGTTTGTGTGAGGCGTTTTCTCAAAGGTACTCATTCTCACTCCTCCCCTGAAAGACTTCTTTGAGATATATTGGAGACGCTCTCTAGCTTACATTGTGACTAATTAAATAGGCTTTGATGTAATTATGTCTTTTGATTGTCTGATTTGAACCGACCAGCAACAAACTCTCGCTTTTGCGTATGCTTAGTTTTGCGTCCAGTCACTCGTTCCCGCCACATCCGAAAACTGGATGCTTTCATTTCTCGACGCATCAGAGCAATGACTTCTTTCTCTTGCAAACCAAATTGTTCTTCTATTGCGTCAAATGGTGTTCTGTCTTCCCACGCCATTTCTATAATGCGATCGATTGTGTCGGAATTGAGTTCGGGTAATTTCATGGCTTTGAAGAGGAACTTAGAAAGAATAACTAATGGCTACTGCTCCAGAAATTAATTATGCATTACCTGAAAGTCTTGGTAGGGGCGCTCTTACATTGCGCCCCTACATCTTTTTCGGAGAGGTCTACTGCATAAAGCTTTTGGTGGGCATTGCCCACCCTACTGCGTATCAATCTTAGTGAAGAAGCCCGTAATAATAAGCGGTTGCAAATAGGAGAACGACTAACACTCCTATGGAAAAGTTGAGGGAAAGCTGTATGGGAATACTTTTTTCGGGGTCGTTTTGTCCGTGGTCTTGGACAGTAGATATACTGGCAGGTTTTGGATCGTAATAGGGTGGTGTTGGACGATCTGGAGTAGGATGAGTTTGACGGTCTTGAGTTTCCATAGCAATCTTCGTAGATGTTTAATCACCTAATTTACTTGTGCTGCCGTAAACTTCATCTAGCGAAAGAATTATGCCCATGTGTACTTTTACTCAGCGCAAACAACCTAATCCAGATACAGTAGTGAGTCTAACTCTGGCTTTAACTGCAGAGGAACGGACTCGCACCCGTCATCGTTTTGAAACGGAAGATGGACAAACAATCTTTGTTCGTTTACCTAGAGGGATGGTGTTGCAAGACGGGGATATTTTGTTAGATGAAACGACTGGGGATTTGGTGAGAATTGCTGCTAAACCAGAACCTGTTTTTACTGTTACTGCCCAAACACTGTTAGATTTACTCAAGGCTGCTTACCATTTGGGAAATCGTCATGTACCTGTAGAGATAGCAACAACTTATTTACGGTTGTCTCCCGATCCCGTTTTACGCACAATGCTCGAACAACTTGGGCTAGAAGTCAAAGAAGAAGTCACACCATTTCAACCTGAATCTGGTGCTTATGGACACCATCATGTTCACTGAGAATCATCTTTTGTGTCTTTTACAACTGGCTAGCCCTGCTTTGCCTGTTGGTGCTTACAGCTATTCTGAAGGATTGGAAACGTTGGTAGAAAATAGCACTATTAAGGATAGCGTCACTTTACAACATTGGGTGGAGGCAGAACTGCGTTATGGGGCAATTCGGTTAGACGGTGCTGTTATGGTGCGAGCTTACAAATGTATGAAAATAGGCGATCTAAAGGAGCTATCCTACTGGAATAGCTGGTTATCTGCTGCTCGTGAAACTGAGGAGTTACGCGCTTCTAGCTGGCAAATGGGGCGATCGCTCGTTCGACTTCTGATAGAATTGATACCACAACTTGTGCCTATTACAGATGCTGTTGGTAATCCTTGCAATTACGCTGTGGCTTTTGGGATTGCTGCTGCGTATTGGAATATTGAAGTACAAGCCGCACTGTTGGCATATTTACACAGTTGGGCAAGCAATTTGATAACTGCTGGGGTGAAACTCATTCCTTTAGGACAAACTGCAGGACAGCAAGTCTTGCTCTCCTTACAAGAATTACTTGTTGTTGCCACAGGGGAGATTATGGAGTTAGAAGATGATAATCTTAGCTGTTGTAGTTGGGGCTTGTCTTTAGCAAGTATGGCTCATGAAACTCAGTATACAAGGTTGTTTAGGAGTTAGTAGTTAGTCCTTGGTGTCAACTGAAAGCCAATGTCCAAATGTCAAGATATCTGGTTACAGTGCGTCGATGTTGCTGAGGTACTGCGAGTGACTTGCCCCACAGACCTTCGTGTTAATTACCTGGTAGTTCATTTTAACAGTAGACTATTGCTTGGTAATTTCTACTCCTGTCACATTACTACGGAATCGCACCATATCCGTGCTAGCACCAAAATGTACGGCAATTTCAGCCAGAGTCATTTGACGTTGAACAGCCCAAAGTAATCCGCGCCGGGGAATTTGAAGACATCCACCCAAGTAAGTTGCCTCGTCTTCGTCACTTTGACGCCGTTGGGGAAGTCCAGTCTTCAGATCGAAACGGACAATTTGATGTTTTAACAGCACGTGTGCAAACTCGTGCATCAGGTTTGACTCACGCCTTGTAAGTGCATGGCGCGGGTTGTGTATAATCCAAAGGGGGTCTTGGCAAATCACTGCTGCTGACCATGCGTCACTATCCAGTAGTACCGCTACTTGCTCTTGGTCTGCTTTGGGAATCTTCTCAGGTGTAAAAACTGTTGCTCTTAATTCTTTTGCCAGAACGTCTGCGGGTAGTGATTCAAATGCCTGCAATCCCAGCAAACTGCGCCGCTCGGTCGCAATTCCCTCACACTTTCGCATAAACGCAGACGATAACCTTTGAGTTATTGACACGATTTCTACGACTCCTGCTTTGGGTTAGTATTACCTTGGGAAAGGTCGTGATATGCTGCCTTAACCAGAGCTGCTAGTGCATTGGCGATCGCTGGGTCTAGATTCTTATCAGCTCTCAGTTGTATTGCAATAGCGTCAGGAGTCTTCAAAACAGAAGGATTCCCAGCTTCTTCTGTACTCTTGATAAGTTCGGCTGGTGGCACTTCTAGCCAGTCACATAGCAATAAAAAGGTTTCCATATCCGGCATTTTACTGTTTTCTACTCGCGAAAGTGTGGATGGACTAATATTTCCAATTTCCTTGGCAGTTTCGCGCAATCCTCTGATGCCGCGCTTAGTGCGAACCATCGTTGCCAATTGGTTCATATCCAAGTAGCTTCCCACAATCGTTCCTCATTTATCAAGACTGGCGCGTTTACTCCAATCAGAAGACTTGTTTCATCTCTGAAACAATTGTGTTGTTCTTGACACGTAGTTGGAGATAAGGTATGGTTGTGTCAAATTCATTGAACAATTGTATCACAAATAAAACAGCGCTCGACTGAAAGTTGGCTTCGCTTCAGCACCGCTTTGTTTATCAATGAGGGCATTATGGCAAAAGACAGCAACAATTTTGACTATCTTGTTGTGGGTTTGGCAGAATTTTTCCGTCAAAACCATAACTACCCCTATCCTGACTTGTTACAGCACGCCTGTAACAAATTGGCATTGAAGATGACAGCTACGCCTTACCCTCGTACCCTTGAAGGTCTTTTTTCTCTTCTAGGAAAACCTTTGCTAACATGGTATCCATTGGAAATTCCCAAGGAATTTGACCCAGATTTCGGCTTGATATACGATAGAGCACTGAGCGAGGAAGCAAGCCAGTATCTCTATGAACAGTTGTTGGAACGAGCACAATTACCTGAGTTTGCTTCTACTATAGTTAAGCAAATTGCATTGGAAAACTTCCAGTTTCAGAGACTATTGGAACGGCTTCAAGAAGTTAATGACGAGGATGCTAAACGTTCCCAGCAGGAGTATGTTCTACTGCGTCGATTTCTAATAGAGAATAAGTTCACAACTCACGAGCAACTGAGCAAAGTATTTTCTAAGACACGTTACATCTCTACTGAAGAAGTTGGGGAACTATACGAAGACTGTAAGCCTCATGAACCTTACTGGTGTTGTGACTACTGCGGAGCTTTAGTGGAGAAGTACGGAAAGTTACGCGGTATTAAGCCAAGTATCTGCAATGACCATCGCAAACAGCTACCTCATGTTCATCGCATTTCTTGGCAACCAGGTCTACGCCAGATCGAGAGGGGAATTCATTGGCGTGTTTCCTTACCCGGTATCCCAGAAATCTGTTTGTTCCAGAAGTTGGAGAAGTTGCATCAGGAATACCCAGAATATCTTTGTGATGTTCAGTTATGGCCTGGTATCGATCGTTATGACTTAAAACTACATTTTGGGGATGAGTCTGTGTGGGGTGTGGATATTAAGGATTACCGAAATCCATACGACTTGGCACCGAAGCTTACCCAAATCTATAGTGAAGGCAACTTACGCCATGATAAAAGTTTTTATGTCATCCCTAACCACCATTTACGTCGGCGTGAAGATTATATAAAAATCCTGCGCGAAGAGTCCCTACACCTACCTGAAAGTACTAGTCTTCTGAGTGACGTTGCTTTTGAGGAGAGAGTTGTTGCTCAAATAATACAACTTAGTCAAGGAAAATAGCATTATGAGCCAATTAACATTATTTGAGCCACCTAATCTTTATAAGAAGCGCTTAGAAGAATTGAGAGAAAACTCAGATCTTAGGCGCACTGAAGCAGAACTACTACTTCAAGTGGAGCTTGGCTTTGCTTTAATGGAGCGGTTAGGACTTGATGATGAGCCAATAACAGTAGTCTGGGCAATGCTAAGTGGAATGCCCCTGCGATACCCGCGTTTGCAAAACTTAGATGATATGGAGCGTCGGGCAATTGCTAATGCTCGTCAGATTATCCCGCTTTCTGCACGCTTTTCTTGGGTGGGAGCATTAGATTCTTACTTTCGCTACATTCCACAGCATTGGCGCAACTACGACTTAAAGACTGAAAACTTTGATTCTCAGATTATCCATGCTGCTAAGCAACTCCGGCATCAAGTTCATCAAGACCTATACGAGAGATGTTTGAGTGCCGAGTTGGAATTTCGGGAACGATCGCTCAAGCGAGTAGAAGCAGGAATTGCTTACCAATTTCAGGCTAGGACGGAAAAACATACCGTTACAATGCAAGTACAGTTTACTCAGTTCGACTTAAACACCTCACGCCAACAGTCTCTACCCTGGTTTACCACACGCCCCTCTCGTGCCTCATTTTCACTGCAATTTGAGGATTTAGAGTCAGATGCAAGATATCTGGATGAGCGCGAGCAGCTCTTAGCAAGACGATATAACTGGAATCAAACAGCCTTGGGAAATTGGGTAAACCGCTTTCACAAAATCAATTTTCACAAGGTTCAGGAAGATATCTCTTTGGGTCAGCCAAATATGCAGACGTTGGAGCTAGATGGCTTTGTACATATTGCAGGAATGGTGGCTTCTGGCAAGTCCTCGTTGTCTTTGTTGCTTACCACCAATGTTTTGCAAAATCGTCCAGATTGTCGCCTGACAATTGTTGTCAGCGATGTGCAATCGGCAATTCGTTTGGCGAACCAAATTAACTGGTGGTTTCGTGACGATCCAGAAAACGAAGAACCAGTCGCTGTCCCTTTACTGGGTCGCAGTAAGCGTAGTCAACATCTCCGTAGCTTTTATGCCACAAGGGATTATCAAGAACACTTGCAACGCGGACAGCCACACTGGGGCGATCGTTGGTTGGGAACTGCTTGCCCTCTGCAAGGTCGGCTTCACTCCAGCGATGTCATTGACCGTTTAGAGGGTAAGCCACTTAAGCCAGGAACCGAGCCATGTCACTCCTTAAAAAAGGCATCTGATGACGAACACAATACAGTCGGGGGCAAACAACAAACTAATCGTCCACATCTGTGTCCTTTCTTTACTAACTGCCCATCGCAACAGGTGTACCGCGATATGCCGCTTGCCCGTGTTTGGGTCACAACTCCAGGCGCAATGTCAATGGCAGGTTTACCCCGCCACCTTGAGTTACGACCAATTAAGATAGGCGAACTTGTTTACGAGCAGTCGGATATCGTTATTTTTGATGAAGTAGACACGGTTATTAAGTGGTTTGACGATGTATACGCTGAGGAAGTTTTACTTACAAATGGTGGTGTATTTGATGAGATCGGTGTGAAAACTGAGGATTACATGCGATTCAATCGGAATCCACCACCGCTAACACAGCGATGGACAGGTGCGGAACGTGATGCCCAAAAAGCAATTACTGCTACCCTGACACTATTAGATAAGCGTTCCGGGCATGAGTTTCTACGTCAATGGATAGAACGCGGCTACTTTACGCCCAACTCCCTCTTGTTCAAATTTGCTCGCCGTCTTACTGGGCTCGAAGAGTTTGAGCCCCCAGATATTCCAGAGGAACAACTGAAGGCAAACACTCAACGAGTGCAGCAGATTGTGCA
Source organism: Scytonema hankhaensis NUACC26 (assembly GCF_045865695.1). Lineage (NCBI taxonomy): Bacteria > Bacillati > Cyanobacteriota > Cyanophyceae > Nostocales > Scytonemataceae > Scytonema > Scytonema hankhaensis. The sequence continues at coordinate 13,638 of NZ_BAACAP010000199.1, read as the reverse complement.
GTATTTCGATGCATTGCTTGATGAAGATCCTTTAATTAGACAACCCCGATCTAATCCCAAAGTTGACAGACTTACACTTCTCATTCAACAAATTAACAGTATTGGCGAAAGCGCAACCGATCGCAATATCCATCTTGCTTGCAAAGCTTGGATAGTTGACTTTTTTCCAGATACAGAAAGACAGTTAGCCGAACTGCGAGCAGAACTAGAGAAACGTCAAAATAATTCACAACAGCCAGCCAAGAAAAAACGACGAAATCCTTTAAAAGAAAACGAATTAGATCCAGTTGACACTCTCGAAACTCTAGCTTATCGTCTACAATTCGCTCTCACAATTGCTTTGTTAGACCGACACACACGAATTGTTTTTTATGAGTGGCATAACAGACCATCCAAACTTGAGGAAGAGCCACCACATCGCCGAATGCCAACGGCAATGTTAAATATATTACCACTTCCTCCTACAGGGCGGCAGTTTGGCACTTATTATTCTCGAAAAGATGACAGTTTCAACCAATCTGAAAATAGCAGCGAAAATGCTCTATCTTTGTTTGCCTACACAAACATTGGTCGTTACTATGTTTTGAATTTCCATCGCTTGCTGACAGACTTGGATGGTCAGCGTGGACCTAATGTACTAGCATTATCAGGAACTTCGTATTTGCCACATTCAACCCGCTTTCATGTAGGCAATCCGCAAGGTATTTTAATGCCAGAGTCAAAAGCAAGTGAGGCAATTGCCTCTAGCAACTTCAAATTTCTACCTCAGCAGAAACGAAACGACAAAGCCATACGCATTTCTGGGCAACCAGAGCGTCAAAAAATGGGATTGATTAAGGAGATGGCGCAAGCACTAGTTGCTAACAATGGCACGGGATGCTTAGGACAAGAACTAGACAAACTAAGACGCTTAAGCGAGAGTGACCCTAATTCTTGGGATGATAGAGGACGCCTACTGTTACTTGTCAATTCCTACCCTCAAGCACGTTGGACAGCAAACGAAATCAAGGCTTGCTGGTCGAGTATGAATGAATACGTATACTACCTTACACCAGATACCACAGAAATGGAGGACGGCTTTGACATTCAACTGGTAGGAGAGTTTGGTGCGCTTAAACGTGCTGACATTGAAACCTTTGCCTTGACAGGGGGTAAAATCCTTGTTGCACCAATGAATGCTATCGGACGTGGGTTCAACATACTAAATAAAAATGGCAAAGCAGCTTTCGGATCGGTGTACTTTCTCACCCGTCCATACCCGCACCCACATGATACGCAAGCAATTGCACAAGAGATAAATCGTCGTACTCTAGATTGGTTAGAGGATGAAAATTTTATTGCTTGGCAAGAAGACGGAGTTTTACAGCGTGCCGAAGCTGTACGTCAACTTGCTGCACGCTATTGGAGATCGGTAGAACATCGTTCCTACTACAAAACATTGCGTAAGAATGAAGAGTTACGTGCTTTTCCGCGTCACGACCTTGCTGCCACGACTGCTGGGTTAATCATTCAGGCAGTGGGTCGTCTTTTACGTGGAGGTGTTCCGTTCCACGCCTACTTTGTTGATGCAGCATGGGCACCAAACAACGCCAAACAAGAGCAAGCTGACACACCACGTACAAGTTTGTTGGCGGCAATCATTGACTTACTTTGTGATTACGTTGATAAAAATCCAATCTGTAAAGCCCTATACCAACCTTTAGTTGATGCTTTAGTAGATATTGACAACTTTACTTGGGAAATAGACGCAAGAGATAAGGAAAGCATATGACAAATAAAACGACATTACCAACGGTTACACTACCTGCTCGCATGAGCTTAATAGCAGATGAATTTGCGAATTTGGATATTTCCGTGCTTCCATTCCCTTTTGCTAAAGAGGTAGCAAAATTTCGCTATGAAATGGAGCGAGTACTATCCCATACCAAAAAAACTCCAATCACGCCACCGTACCGTCAGTTGAATAATGCCTTGCTTGCCTGTGCGCCTACCTTAACACACGGCTTTGAGTATTTTGAGGTAGAAAACTCTATTCCTGTGTTTCAAGCACTAGCTGTGGGAACGCCAGAAAATCCACTATTAACGCCTGCTCCCGATCGGATACAACAGTTAGTACAAATTTGGGCCCAGAAGTGGACACAGCAATATCATAACAAAGGCAAAAAAGATGAAATAGATAGCGTCTGCGATCGCTTTTTAGAAACAGTAGAAGTCATGCCGACAAACTGGGAGTGGAAACGCATTAAGCCAGAAACACTGGTTCGCGATCTCAATGCAGAAAAGGGGCTTGGTTTTCAAGCAATTCCGAGTCTTCTGGCAACCCGACTTCATGGGCAGAAGTGCATCATTCGGTCTGGAGGAAGGGAACAGGAAATCCAATGGCGTAAAGTACAAGGTAGCGGTTCGGGTAGAGTTGGTCTATTTTTAGTTAGCAAACCATTTAAGGCAATATATTCTGATGATAATGGCAATGAAAAGGAAGGATATTTTGCCTACCGACTAGATTTTAAGGTTGAAACACAAGCTGGACGATTTAACAAAAACAGGAATTTAGAACCGTGGATTTTCTTGCATCTAAGTTGCCAGCGATACGCTCATGAACCCTTAAGCAAAGCTAACTACAATCGCGATATTTCTGTTCTTATGGGCATGAACAAGGAACGTCTGTCTGGATATGAGGTTGATTCAACGCTGGTGCGTCTGGTAGTTGAGAATAATAGTAGAGAACAAGACTTTTCTTGGAAGTTTCTATTGCCCGATCTGTTAGCAGCATTCAAAGCACGTCCATTAGAAAAGTCAGAAAATATTCTCCAGAACCCCACAGCATTCGGTAACTTAAATAACGTAAACACTTGGGGTGAGCAAGATGAATACTATGTAATTCATACTGAGGGCTATAAATACAAGCATGAGAAACACTCAAGAGGGCATAGTATTAAAGTTGGATTCTGTTTTATGGAACGTGGTGATATCATTGCAAGGGTATTAGAACTTTTCAACAATGTTTTGATATCAGATGCTCCTATGGAATGCGATATTCCTACTCCATCTGGTAAGGGAGCGCCGTTGGCAATGCAGGATTACAGTTTTATTTCTAAATCTCCATATTTCACACTTAAACAACGCGAACGGCTAGGCATAGAAGCAATACAAAGGTGTGTTGAAGAACATCGCCAAGACCGGAAACAAACTATTGCTGACGCCCTTAAGCGATCGCTACAGGGAAAGCCAATGCATTTGTGGGTTTTATGGAGAGAACGAGATACTTATGATACTATTTACCGACAATTACGTGATACCTTTCTCCTTAATGAAAAGGAGAATTTTCCACAGCATATCCAAGTTTCACAACTCTGGATTAACAATTCAGATCTTCTAGAACTACTTGATAATGCGGGGCTTACTCCCAAAGATGGTAAAAATTTTGAGAAGCAAATGCGGAAGCAGCATGAAGCGAAGCGGGATTTATGGCGTCAGTTTCTACAGCAACATATTACTTCTCTTAGTCATCATGAAACAGTTCCCAATTGCTTTGCCATTATTGAAATTGGTCAGACCAAAAAGAAGGGATATCTCCCTCAACAAAACATCAAAGGAGCAGTCCGGGAAGCTTGCGTTTTGGAGAAGATTAACTCGCAAATGATACAGACGGTTAAACCAAAAACAACCGAGAAAGAAGACGACCAAGAAAACACAGAGCCTACTTACAGCAAACAGACAAAAGGGCGCGTTATGAACGCTGTGCTGGACGCAACATTACGTCAAGGAGGAGCGCTCTATGGACTACCATCTGAAGTGTATGCATCAGCCAAGATACCAGAAATTATTGCCCAACAATTAGACGTTATTGCTTTTTGTCGTCGAAAAATTAATCGCTATCAGGGTGACATCCACTATGCTCTTGCCGTTCGTTTACGTGCAACAGGTGAGGTGGAGACGCTACTTCCTGGTGCGAGCGATTGGACTTCTTATACACAAGCAGGAATTGCTGTTGGAAAGTTATTTTCCGATGCACGCCGCGATCGCATTGAAGAAAACAAAAAGCGCGTTCAAAGTAGAATCCGGTTAAAAGGCATAGAGTTAGTGCAGTTTGTAGCAGACGTACTCACACAACATTTAGAAAGACCCACAATTGTGCTGATTGAAGCTGAAGGATGGCGTAACGAACGCGGCGAAGATAATGATAGCAAAAACTGGTTTCAACTGAAGAATGAGTATCTACTGGCACAGCGGGATGTTTTGAACTTCTATCATGTTCCCGGTCATAATTGCGAGTATACACGCGATAATAACCAATTAATTAACTTGTTGTCAGTGGTTCGTCTAAGAACTAGGAATGAGACGCCGCAGTATATCACTAATAGAAAAACTTGGAATGAAGATGTTATATCTCGAGATTTTAAGCATTTAAGTGGTTTCTTAGACAAGACTGTACCAGAACTACTGCATTACTTCTCCGTGGGAGGGTTACCCAACACACAAAAAGGTCAGGACAGTAAAACCGCACGGGAACTTTATATGCTCGATTCTCAAGACGATGAGTACGGTGCAAATATTGCCTTCAAACATCAGCAAATGATGGAAATTGTACCATTCTTTGTCCGCTCAGATTTTCAGGCAGAAGAATATCTAAAAGCATTGTGCCGAGTGCCACACTATATGCGGATTTCACCAGCATGGTCAATGGGGAATACTCTTTACCCTTACCCAATGCATTTAGGCAACCAACTAATAGACGATTGTTTGTGCATTCTTGGTCTAGACAATTAACATTACCTTGGGGTCTAGCTTAAGTACATATCTCAAACCACTCAAGCTTTATTTGAAAGGAAATTGAGTCAATACCTCCTAAGTAGTGGTTAATGGTTAATTGTTAGTGGTATTTTTAAACAATTAACTACTAACCACTAACCACTAACAAATAACAATGAACGCTTTTCGAGTTGGTGTTGCGGGACCTGTGGGGTCGGGAAAAACAGCTTTAGTTGATGCTTTGTGTAAGGCAATGCGCGCTCGCTATCAAATTGCGGTGGTGACTAATGACATCTATACTCAAGAAGATGCTCAATTTTTGGTTCGTTCTCAAGCTTTGGCAAGCGATCGCATTTTAGGTGTAGAAACGGGAGGTTGTCCTCACACCGCGATTAGGGAAGATGCTTCCATGAATTTGGCAGCGATCGAACAGTTGGAGATACAGTTTTCCAATTTAGATTTGGTGTTTTTGGAAAGTGGCGGCGACAACTTGGCAGCAACATTCAGTCCAGAATTAGTAGATTTAACAATTTATGTTATAGATGTTGCGGCTGGGGATAAAATTCCCCGTAAAGGTGGTCCTGGAATTACTAAATCCGATTTGTTAGTCATAAATAAAATTGATTTAGCTCCCTATGTCGGCGCAGATTTGAGCGTAATGGAAAGGGATGCTAAAAAAATGCGTGGCGATAAGCCGTTTATTTTTACGAATTTGAAAACAAAGGAAGGGCTTGTTGATATCATTCAATTTATAACTGTAAATATATGTTAAGAAAGGAATATTGAATTATGTATCTTTTGCTGCATCTATAATACTCTGTGTCGATCTGTAGATGTAGGTATAGCGTGAAAATAGTGAAAATACCAACATTAAAAATTTTGTATAAAATAAGCTTTTAAGAAAACTTTATTTTTCTTTTTGATTTCTTTATACTATTTTTGAAAAAAAATTTCTAATGTACTTAAATAACTAATTCATCTACTGACTGCTAATTTGAGAATCAGTCAGATATTATTCCCTTCTCACCAGAAGATTACCTATGGAAATAGGAAGGCATTGACCACCCTATAAGTTGAGTGGAATTTTCGAGCGGAAAGGGAGTAAAAGAATTCTCATATTTTCTAGGACTTGAAATGCAAGTATCGTTATCAGGTAAAACTACCGAAAGGCTACATCTTTATTACTTAGATGGCTTGCGCGGACTAGCAGCTTTATACGTTATGCTGTTTCATATACATCGATACATGGGAGATGAACTTCCAGTCTTTTTACTACTAGTAGGAAAAGTTTTGCGATATGGTCATTTTGCTGTTGTCGTTTTCATTGTTCTTTCCGGTTACGTTTTAATGCTACCCGTAGTTCGTTCGCAAAGTGGTTGTTTATCAGGAGGCTGGCTGAAATATTTTAAAAAGCGCTCGCAAAGAATTTTACCGCCCTACTATATAGCCCTTGTATTTAGCTTAATATTAGGAGTTTTAATAGTACAGTTAAATAAGTTTTCCATTTTTTCATGGCATGAATCTCCTGATTATGGAGAGTTTCATCCAATGTTTTCTTTCAAGGATGTCTTCACTCATCTCCTACTCATTCACAATTTCAGTCGCTCTACACTTGGTTCTATTAATTCACCAATGTGGAGTGTTGCTGTTGAGTGGCAGATCTATTTTTTGTTTCCTCTATTATTGATACCTGTTTGGAGGCGTTTCAATTTATTCTTAACAGTTCTCGTTGCTTACTTAATTGGTCTAGCACCGTTCTACTTTGTGAAAGGATTTGATGCAGCCCACTCCTGGTTTTTAGGCTTATTTGCTCTAGGAATGGTAGCCTCAGATATTGGATTTTCTCATAAACCTAAGTTAATCAAATTAAGAAAATCTTTACGTTGGGATTGGTTGGCGATCGTGTTCGCTGTGTTTGCCTTTATAACAGAGTGGCAAAAACTAGGGTTGGATGAATGGATTAGTGATAGCTTTTGTGCGTTAGCAACTGCTTGTTTGTTGATTTATTGCACCAATTGCATTATGTTAGGAAAAAATCAACCCTTCGTTTTACGACTTTTTGAAACTCGTTGGCTAGTTGTACTAGGAGGTTTTTCCTACAGTCTCTACCTCACTCATGGCGCGATCGTAACAGTAGTAGGGAATTTTTTACTCAACCTTCGATTATCACCAGTTACCTTTCTAACTACATTTTATTTAGTAGCTGTACCACTATCAGTACTAATAGCTTACTTGTTTTACTTAGCATTTGAACGACCATTTATGTCTAATTTTTTAAAGAAAAATGTTAGTACTTAGTAGTTAGTATTTCTGAACGGGTTAACAATGGCAATTTTTGAAGTTATAGAAAAGGAAGGCTTGCGCTTAGTCAAGGCAATTTTACAAAACGAAACAGTACGAACGGAATCTGGTGCTTTGTACTATATGCGTGGCAACATTACCATGCAATCTAAAACACCTTCAGCAGGTGGTTTTTTGAAATCTTTAGCAACTGGTGAAAATATTTTTCGCCCGACTTATACAGGTACTGGAGAATTATATTTGGAGCCTTCTTTATCTGGATTCCATATTATGGAATTGAACGGTACAGAGTGGATTCTAGATAGCGGAGCGTATTGGGCAAGTGATGGTAATGTAGAAGTCGGGGTTGAGCGCAATAAACTCCTATCTGGGTTGATTGGCGGTGAAGGCTTGTTTCAAACAAAAGTCAAAGGTAGGGGTCAAGTGGTTATGATGGCACAGGGACCTGTGGAGGTGGTTCAATTGCAAAATGACCGTTTGGTGGTTGATGGTAATTTTGCGATCGCTCGTACCAATACACTAAATTACCGCGTTGAGAAAGCAACCAAATCCATTTTAGGTTCGATGACTTCTGGTGAGTTTTTGGTAAGTACTTTTGAAGGAACAGGCACTATTTTACTTGCTCCTGTACCTTACTGGCAAGTGAAGTTGCTTCGTGAAATTACAGCAGCAATGCCTAAAACTTCAGGTTGATAATAAGTCACAACAAAGGTGGGAAGGCAGAAGATAATAAAGTATAAAATAAAATACGTAGGGTGGGCAATACCCACCATTTGCTATTGTGTGGCATAGCCCTACCTACAAGGAGCGATAATTTTAGAGCCTAAAGGGAGTAATGTTTTATGGCAAACGCCAAATCTTAATTGTTTTATCTGTACTTCCACTGACTAAAGTTTTACCATCAGGGCTAATCGCTAAAGTCAAAACCAAATCTTCATGACCTTTGAGTGTATTTTCAAGCTCGCCTGTTTTTAAATCCCAAATTTTGATTGTATCGTCATAACTACCGCTAAAGAGAGTCTTCCCATTCGGGCTAATCGCTACGGATGTCACACCATATTTGTGCCAATTTAGAGTATTCTTTAACTTACCTGTTTGCCAATCCCAAACTTTAATACTTTTGTCTGCACTTCCACTCACCAACGTTTTTCCATCTAGACTGAATACAAGGGAATAAATCAAATTAGTATGCCCGGTAAAGACTGCTTTTAACGATGGTGGTTTTAAATTCCAAATATTGATGGTGTTGTCGTAACTTCCACTCGCTAAAGTTTGCCCGTCTGGACTAAATGCAACTCGCCATACAGATTTATCGTGTTCGCCTAGAGTATTGATTAACTTCCCTGTTTCTAAATCCCAAATTTTGATAGTTTTATCTGCACTTGCACTGGCTAAAGTCTTTCCGTTTGGTGCGATCGCCACAAAATTTACACTGTCCTTATGCCCGGTGAGCGTGCTTTTTAACCCCGGTGTTTGCAAATCCCAAACTTTGATAGTACCATCTTTACTTCCACTAACTAAAGTTTTGCTATCTGGTGCGATCGCAACAGAAGAAACTCCATCTGCATGACCATTTAAAGAAGTTTTTATCCCACCCGTTCGCAAATTCCAAATTTTGATACTTCTATCGCCACTTCCACTCACCAAAGTTTGCCCATCAGGACTAATAGCAACGGAACTTACCCAATCATTATGCCCAATCAAACTATTAGCAAGTGACAATTTTTCATAGGCAAGAGTAGTGCTTGGAAGATGAGTTGTTATTTGCCACATTCCGTATCCTCCAAAACCCATCAACAGAATTGCACTACTCACTATTAAGGGATGTTGGAATTTATTTTTCTGTCTAAATTTATCTACAACTGAAGGTAGCGAGGGTTCTAAGCATTTTTCCTTATCTGATTTATGCGTAGCAAGCGGAATGCTGTTGCTTGCTTCTGTTGGTAGGATTTCAATTGGAACGAGTGAAGGCTGAGAATGATAAGTTGCTGTTGGAGGAGAAGGTTCAGTTGGTATGGGTGAAGGTTGAGAGTAATAAGTTGCCGTAGGTGGTGGGGCTTCAGAAATAGGAATTTGATAATCCAACTTTAAATCTTGCAAAGCCGCCTCTGCTGACTGATAGCGTTGCTCATGGTTTGGTTGCAACAGAGTATCTAAAATATGCGCTAATTCCTGACTTATAGGTTGACGCAAGTATTGTCGCCAACTCGTGACCCACCCAAAACCCTGTTGCTTCCACAATTCCCAAGGGGCTATCCCTGTCAGTAAGTGAAAGCATGTTGCCCCCAAACTAAATAAATCGCTTGCCGGATATGCTTCCCCATCTTGCATTTGTTCGAGTGGGGCATAACCAAAGGAACCAATCGTTGTTCCTGGTTGAGTCATCACTTTCTCAGTTAACTGCTTGGAAGCACCAAAATCAATCAGGAATATATACCCTTGTCCTCCTCTAATCAACGAGGGAGATTTGCGACGCAAAATGTTTTGGAGTTTGATATCTCTGTGAATAACTTTATATTCATGAACCACAGTAAGGATGTTGAGAACATTTAATAATAATTCTCGTAATTTTTCCTCGCCATACGTTCCTTCCTGTTTCAACTCATCCAATAAATTCTCACCATCAATAAATTGCTGCACCAGATACAAACGTTTATCTTCTTCAAAATATGCAAACAACGTAGGAATTTGTGGATGTTCCCCTAATTGTTGCAGTCGCATTGCTTCTTGTTCAAAAAGTTCTGTTGCCTTCTGAATAGCACCCGTTCCCTGTGCTTGAGGCGCAAATTGCTTGATAACACATTTTTCGTTGAGTTTATCAGTGTCAAGTGCCAAGTAAGTTTTCCCAAAGCCGCCGCCGCCCAACGACTGAATTGGGCGATAGCGATTTCTCAACACTCTTAAGGGAGTTCCGCACTTGGGGCAAAATTGTGTACTGTCAGAACAGAGTGGATTATGACACGAGGAATTAAGGCAACATATCATGGGATATGCATCTGTCTAAGGATAGGTTAATTATTACTCAACACTAGAAAATTGTCTTCTAATAGTGTAAAATTTTACTTTTATTCAGGGTAACAGAGAAATACACGTAGGGTGGGCAATGCCCACCACAAAATCTTTTGGTTGGCATTGCCCTACCTACAGTGTTTTGCGTAAAAATAGGAAAAAAGCAGCCAAAAAAGTTGGAAAAACGATGAGCTTGAAATTATCGTAGCCTCCAATGGATTTTGGAGATTTTTAGATGAAACCGAATTTTCATGAAATGAGTAGAGCCGAACTCAAAGCTTATGTGCTTGCACATCGAGATGATGATGAGGCAATCCGTATCCTATTTAGTCGCCGCAATCCTTCTGACTCAAAAGCAACGTGGTATCCTCCGTTATGTACTCCAGAAGGTGTCCCAATAGAGGAAAATCTTCGGATAGCTGAAGAAGTGATGAAGAAGAGAGCAGAATTAGACTACGAGCAGCGAAGACAAAAAGAGATACAAGAAGAGCAAGCATTGAAGGCACGGCTTCGTCAGGAAATTGAGACGGAACTAGAAGAAAAAATTTGTCAGGAAATAGAGAAAGAAATAGAAGAAAAGATTCGTCGAAAAATAGAGAGAGAAAAAGACCAAGGTCATTAAAGTGAATGATGGGCAATGGGCAGAGGAATTCAAGGAGTTTTGACAATGCTCTATGCCCCATGCCCCATGCCCCATGCCCTACTTAACAGCGCGAGTAAAAGCAAGATGAGGTTGTGCCTTTTCCATTTTTGGCATCAACCAAGCTAGTCCTTCACTAGTACCAATCCATAATTTATTACCGATATCAGGAGCAATGCTGAGGACGCGGCTAGAGGGAAGACCGGGAATTTCGTCTAAAAGTCCTCCAGTGTATGGGTTTAATCGTAGCAAACCGTTATCAGTACCAACCCAAACACTTCCATCTTTAGCAAAACGCACGGCGGTTACGTTACGTCCGCGTAAGCGAGCGACTGACCTCAAAACCATACCAGTCTTTGGGTTGATAACTAACAAGTTGTTTGGCATTCCAGCCCAAATTAATCCTTCTGGGCTAATGGCTAAAGCTTGTACAGTTGTGCCTGGTAAATTATTAATCCGCTTCATGATGTAAGCATTGGCAGTATTAACACGTACCACACCATCAAGAGTACCAACCCAAAGTTGACCTTCGGCATCTAAAGTCATGGCATTACCACTGACGCCAGGTAGGTTCTTTAAAGTGGTCATGATTAAGCCTCGGTCGGGACTGACTAGGGCTAAGCCAGTATCTGTTCCAGTCCACAAGTAGCCGCGTTTATCAACTAATAAAGATAACACCCGTTTGGACGGCAAAAATAAATTCTGTGCTGTAATTTCACCACTGCGAATGTCAACTCTCTGCAAACCCTCGTAGGTTCCTACCCACAAACGCCCTACTTTATCTTGAGCGATCGCACCAATTGTTACATTGGGCAAACTGACCCGAGTTAAAATATTGCCAGTGTTCGGGTCAATACGCGACAATCCTCGCCAAGAACCAACCCAGAGGTTACCCGTAACATCTTGTTGTAAAGCGTTGATACGATAGTCAGTGTCTTGCAAACGTTCTTGCAGTTGCCGTTCATCAGGTAATGGATCTTGTCGGGGTGGTGGTGCAGAAGGTGGGTAAGCTGGAGTTAATTCAGATGGATCTACATTTAGAATTTTTTGAGCTAAGAGATTTTGACTATCAGTTTTATGGGCAGTTGCAGGAATTGCCATAGCTACATGAGTTAGATTTGGCAATACTACAAACCCTAAAAGGATAGAACTGATCGATAAACGAGTACGCTTGCAAAGAAACACCACGGTTACACTTCCTTTAAAACAGTTTCCTCAAGGGAATGGGAAAAAGACATATGCACCCCTATTCCCCACTCCCTTTCTTTGAATAAGCTTTGGGTTAAACTCAGTATTCCCACAGGTGGTATTTTTTTAACAGTGAGCAGTAACCAGTGACCAGTGACCAGTGACCAGTGACCAGTGACCAATGACTTACCAATCTTCTCGACTGATGCCGTAAATTACTGCTTCACTTCCAAAGATTTCTGTTGTGCCTTCCAATTTTTCCCCTAACTTTTCGGCAACCCGTATAGAAGCTATGTTTTGCGGACGAATCAAACTTATGACATGAGATTGCTGTAGCACGTTGAAAGCATAATCCATTGCTGCTGTTGCACCTTCTGTAGCAAAACCACATCCCCAATACTGTCTTCGCAAAGTCCAACCAATCTCAAATCCCGGCCAACCTTCTGGTTTCCAGCAACCAATCCGTCCAATCATTTCACCACTTTGACGTTCTTCAACAGCCCACATTCCATACTGACGGAGTTGCCAGTGACCGAGCATTGTTGCCATACTGCGCCACGACTCCCATCGAGATAATGGTTTCCCAGCCCCGATGTAACGCATAACTTCTGGGTCACCGCACATCTCGGCATAAGCATCAAGATCTTCTTCTCGAAATTCCCGTAAGAGAAGACGTTGGGTTTCAATTTGCGGAATGTACATTTTACACTAAGTTGTTTAACAGTGACCAGTGACCAGTAACCAGTGACCAGTGACCAAGAACAAATAACCTCTAATTCTCAATTCCTAGTCCCCATTGCCCCTCAACAAGGAGGGAGCCCCGAGTTCCCCAATCCCTAGTCCCCAATTCCCAGATGCCTTTTACAATCATTGGATGTACTTTGTAAAGTATTCTTTACAAAATGTTGAAATAAATATTTAATAACAAATTTAAATGAAAAAGTTAAAAATATTCAAAGAATAACTTATTGATTTCTTGATATATTGTGAGACAAGTTACAAATCACGTGACGTGCAAGGTTACTCTTTCACTAACCACAGCTTGGGCTTTCTGTCAATAAGTTGCAGGAAAAGAGAGACTCTCTGCAAGAGGTGACTCCTGACACATAGTTTTTCCTAATTTATCCTTGACGAGCAAGGAAAATTAGGAGTGAGAGGAAGTTGCACGTGACGTGATTTGTGGGTATAAAAAGAGTGACTTCTTGGAAGGGAAAGGTATGTCTTACGCTCAAACGAAGACTCAGTCGAAATCAGGCTATCAAGCTGGGGTAAAAGATTACAGATTAACATATTACACCCCTGATTACACTCCAAAAGATACAGACATTTTGGCGGCGTTCCGCGTTACACCCCAGCCTGGAGTTCCATTTGAAGAGGCAGGCGCTGCTGTTGCTGCTGAGTCTTCCACTGGTACCTGGACAACTGTATGGACAGATTTGTTAACCGACCTGGATCGTTACAAGGGTCGTTGTTACGATATCGAACCAGTTCGTGGTGAAGACAATCAATTTATTGCCTACATTGCTTATCCTCTGGATTTGTTTGAAGAAGGTTCTGTAACCAATATGTTTACCTCGATTGTAGGTAACGTATTTGGTTTCAAAGCTCTCAAAGCACTTCGTCTAGAAGATTTACGAATTCCAGTTGCTTACCTGAAGACATTCCAAGGACCTCCTCACGGTATTCAAGTAGAGCGCGACAAGCTGAACAAGTACGGTCGTCCTCTGTTGGGTTGTACGATTAAACCC